>NZ_JAVVLT010000093.1:0-40327 GCF_036224885.1 Marinobacter sp. OP 3.4 | reverse complement strand
CGGCCTCGCTGGCCGTGTCCGTCGAAGTGGGGCGCATTCTACAGCCTCACCGTTTCCTGTCAACGACCAATACGAACTTTTTTAGGGCGGTCTCGGTTTGCCGCTATAAAACCGCTCAGTTCGCCGCCACATCGGCTAAAAAACAACCCGTCAGTCCTCTGGTGCAGCCCTGCCCTCACCAGCCGGCCGGCGCCCCTGCCGGAACAGCGAGCGTACGGGGCCAGACAGCACATAGATCAGGAATGCGGTGAACAGCACGGTACCCGGATCCAGGGCGATCACCACGAAGACCAATACGACCAGCAGGATCGCCGCAAAGGGAACCCGCCCCCGCATATCCAGGTCCTTGAAGCTGTTGTACAGGATATTGGAGACCATCAGCACACCCGCGCCACCAACAATGACAATGGTCAGTGCCGTCAGCCAGCTTGCCGGCTCGTACTCATGGAAGCACCAGACCAGCCCCGCCACCACGGCGGCCGCCGACGGACTGGGCAACCCCACGAAGAACTTCTTGTCCACGGAGCCAATCTGGGTATTGAAACGCGCCAATCGAAGGGCGGCACCGGCCACGTAGATAAAGGTAATGGCCCACCCTACCTGGCCGAGGTTGTTGAGTGACCAGAAAAAAGCCACCAGCCCCGGGGCCACACCGAAGGCAACCATATCCGCCAGGCTGTCGTATTCCTCGCCAAACTTACTCTGGGTATTGGTCATGCGGGCGACACGGCCATCCAGGCCATCAAGGATCATGGAGACAAAGATGGCGATGGCCGCGTTGGCAAACATGCCATTGGCTGCTGACACGATGGCGTAGAAGCCGGAAAACAGTGAGGCTGTTGTCAGCAGGTTGGGCAGGAGATAGATACCGCGACGACGGACCCGATCACCTTCCACCACCTCTTCCTCTTCCACTTCGCCCGGCCGCGGGTCGTTGTCGTTTTCCGGGACTTTGGCGCTTTTCTTGGCGTCGCTCATGAATCCAATTCCGTCATGGGTGAATTATCCAGTATAACCCCCTGGAGCAAATCGGGAAAAATCACGGTCATTCCTGGAACAAAAAAACGCGGCCCGAAGGCCGCGTTTTCCAGGAGGGAACCGTTTCCCGGGGGAATCAGTTCTTGTCCTTGTCCACGATCTTGTTGGCGGTGATCCACGGCATCATGGAACGCAGCTTCTCACCCACGGTTTCGATCTCATGGGCGGCGTTCTGACGACGACGGGCCGTCATGGACGGGTAGTTCAGGCCACCTTCGGAGATGAACATCTTGGCGTACTCACCGCTCTGGATGCGCTTGAGGGCATTGCGCATGGCTTCGCGGGACTGTTCGTTGATGATTTCCGGACCGGTCACGTACTCGCCATACTCCGCATTGTTGGAGATGGAGTAGTTCATGTTGGCGATGCCGCCCTCGTACATCAGGTCAACGATCAGCTTGAGCTCGTGCAGACACTCGAAGTAGGCCATTTCCGGGGCGTAACCAGCCTCCACCAGGGTCTCGAAACCGGCCTTGACCAGCTCAACGGTACCGCCACACAGGACCGCCTGCTCACCGAACAGGTCGGTTTCGGTCTCGTCCTTGAAGGTGGTCTCGATGATGCCGGTGCGACCACCGCCGATGCCACTGGCGTAGGACAGGGACAGGTTCTTGGCGTTGCCGGAGGCGTCCTGGAAGATGGCGATCAGGTCGGGGATACCGCCACCACGCTCGAACTCGGTACGCACGGTGTGACCCGGCGCCTTGGGAGCCACCATGATCACGTCCAGGTCCTTACGGGGAACGATCTGGTTGTAGTGGATGGCGAAGCCATGGGCGAACGCCAGGGTGGCGCCTTCCTTCAGGTTGGGCTCGATCTGGGACTGGTACAGTTCCGCCTGGTATTCGTCCGGGGTCAGCACCATGACCACGTCAGCAGCCGCAACGGCGCTGGGCACATCGGCGGTCTTCAGGCCATAGGCTTCCGCCTTGGGAATGGATGAGGAGCCGGGGCGCAGACCCACGGTAACATCCACACCGGATTCCTTCAGGTTGCACGCATGGGCGTGGCCCTGGGAGCCGAAACCGAGGATGGCAACTTTCTTGCCCTGGATGATGGAAAGATCGCAATCCTTATCGTAGTAAACCTGCATAGTAACCTCTGTCTTGTATTGGCCCCGCTTCCGGGGCCCTTTTTCGGTGAAATCGTTCAGAAACTCAGAGACTGAGAACCTTCTCGCCACGGGCAATACCGGAGACACCGGAGCGCACCACTTCCAGTACGCCGGCGGTGCCCACGGCCTGGATAAAGGCATCCAGCTTATCGCTGTTGCCTGCCAGCTGCACGGTGTAGACACTGCTGGTGACATCCACGATCTGGCCACGGAAGATGTCCACGGTGCGCTTGATCTCCGCCCGCTGGGCACCGCTGGCCTTGAGCTTGACCAGCATCAGTTCCCGCTCGATGTGCGCCCCCTCGGTCAGGTCCACCAGCTTGACCACCTCAATCAGCTTATTGAGCTGTTTGGTGATCTGTTCGATGACCTTGTCGGAGCCGGTGGTGGTGACGGTGAGACGGGACAGGGTCTCGTCTTCCGTGGGCGCCACGGTGAGGGTTTCGATGTTGTAATTGCGCTGGGAGAACAGCCCGACCACCCGGGACAGCGCGCCCGGTTCGTTTTCCAGCAAAACAGAAATGATTCGACGCATGATCACACCCTCTCCGTCTTGCTGAGCCACATATCTTTCATGGCACCACGGGCCACCTGCATGGGATAGACGTGCTCGAAACGGTCAACCTGGATATCCACAAACACCAGCCGATCCTTCATCGCCAGCGCTTCCTTCAGTTTCGACTCCAGGTCTTCCTTCCTGTCGATCCGCATACCGACGTGGCCATAGGCCTCTGCCAGCTTGATGAAGTCCGGCAGTGACCCCATGTAGGACTCGGCATGGCGAGACTCATAGTTCATGTCCTGCCACTGCTTGACCATGCCCAACGCCTGGTTATTCAGGTTGATGATTTTCACCGGCAGGTTGTACTGCGTGCAGGTGGACAACTCCTGAATGTTCATCTGGATGCTGCCCTCGCCCGTAATGCACAGCACTTCGTCGTCCGGATAGTGGAGCTTGACGCCCATGGCTGCCGGAAAACCGAAGCCCATGGTGCCCAGCCCCCCGGAGTTAATCCAGCGGTTGGGCCGGTCGAACTTGTAGTACTGGGCCGCAAACATCTGGTGCTGGCCGACATCGGTGGTCACGTACGCCTCGCCATTGGTCAGCCTGTGCAGCATTTCAATGACTTCCTGGGGCTTGATGACGTCGTCACTGGTTTCGTAGCGCATGCCGTGGAAGGCCCGCCAGTCGTCGATCTGCTTCCACCAGGCCTTGAGGGCATCGGCATCCGGCTTATGCTCGGATTCCTTCACCATGCCGATCATTTCACGGAGCACTGCATCCACCGGGCCGACAATGGGCACATCCGCCTCCACGGTCTTGGAGATGGACGCCGGATCAATGTCGATGTGAATGATGCGGGCACCGGGGCAGAACTTCTCGGTGGCATTGGTGACACGGTCATCGAACCGCGCGCCCACTGCCAGGATCAGATCCGAGTGATGCATGGCCATGTTGGACTCGTAGGTCCCGTGCATGCCCAGCCAGCCTACGTGCTGAGGATCCGACGCCGGATAGCAGCCGATGCCCATCAGGGTGTTGGTGAGCGGGTATCCCAGCATACGGGTCAGCTCGGTGAGCTGATCGGTGGCCTTACCCAGGATCACGCCACCACCGGCGTAGATGATCGGGCGCTTGGCGGACAACAGCATATCCACCGCCTTGCGGATCTGACCGGTGTGCCCGCGAACCGCCGGGTTGTAGGACCGCAGCTTGACCTTCTTGGGATAGGAATACTCGTAACGCTCATTGGGGGTGGTCATATCCTTGGGAATATCCACCACCACCGGACCCGGACGACCGGTAGACGCGATGTAGTAGGCCTTGCGGATGATCTCCGGAATCTCCTCCGGATGGCGCACAGACAGGTTGTGCTTAACGACCGGACGGGAGACGCCGATCATGTCGGTTTCCTGGAAGGCATCCTCACCGATCAGGGTGGACGCCACCTGACCGCACAGCACCACCATGGGAATGGAATCCATGAAGGCGGTGGCGATGCCGGTGATTGTGTTGGTGGCTCCAGGACCCGAGGTCACCAGTACGGTACCTGGTTTTCCGGAGGCCCGGGCGTAACCGTCGGCCATGTGGACCGCGGCCTGCTCGTGGCGCACCAGGATATGCTTGACTTTGTCCTGCCTGAACAGCGCGTCATAGATATGAAGCGCCGCACCACCGGGATAACCATAAATGTACTCTATACCCTCATCCTGCAAGGAGCGGATGAGCATATCGGCACCAGACAATAACTCCACGTGATGTACCCTCTATATACGAGTGAATGTTACGGGAATCGTCCCGAATTGCCTGGATGCCCGGTGCCTTGGCCTCTTTTGAAGGCCGGCATGGGCGTTCCGCCACACCATTTCTGACAGAGGTTGTCTCCTGGACAGCCCGGTTCCTGAGGGTTCCGGAACAGGGCCAGTCAACGGGTTGCCATCATACTGGGCGCTTTGCCGATAGAAAAAAGCAACCGCCTGTACCCGGGGTACAGGAAGCACAGTGTGGTATTCAACGGGGGTTACTGCTCGGGATTGCCTGCCGTATTGACCCCTGCTTTCAGGCAACCTGTAATTCTGACAGCGGGAAAGATTCTGTCAATAGAAACCGCGTGTCAGGCGCCCTTATGGCGCCCATTCCCGCGCATCTGGTTTGATTTTGCAACGGGTTCTGGCAGAAACGTCCAACCAAGCCCTTGCGAGAGGATACCAGGCTGCTCCCTGGTTCACAGAATTGAGACCAATGCAGGAAAACCTTGACCCGCCATGGCATGATTGTCGTTAAATGGCTGGTGTTGGCTGGTCCTGCCTTATTGCCCGACAGGTGCCACATCGGCCCGTCAGTTCAACTTCGAGGGATTTTGCGGTTATGATCCAACGCCTGATATTACTGGCCCTGATTGGCCTGATGGCTCCCACTCTTGCCTTCGCTGAGTCAGTCTACCGCTGGGAGGATGAAAACGGTGTGGTGCACTTTGGAGACCGTGAACCGACTGGCCGCGCCTCCGAGAGGGTCAGCGTCAAAACCGGCCAGTCCAGCAGCGACGCCGAACGACAGTCAGCCCAGGAGCAGGTAAGAGCCCTGGACGAGAGCCAGGCCGAACGGGAGCGCCGCGAGAAAGAAACCGCTGTCGAGGAAGCCCGACGCAAGCAACGGGAGGCCCGATGCCAGACCGCCCAGGCGAACCTTAAAACCATCAACAGCAACGCCCGCATCCGGGTGGAGGAAGATGGCGAGCAACGTTACCTGAGCCCCGAGGAAATCGAGGAGAAGAAGCAGCAGTTCGAAGACATTGTCAGTGAGAGCTGCGGCGAGCCCGCCTCCTGAACTTTCCCTGGATAACCGTCCCAGGGCTGTGGCAGTTATAAGAAACGGGAACCCGCGGGTTCCCGTTTCTTATTTGACCGGGCAAGGACATCAACCCTTGCTGAACACCAGGTGGTGGTCCTGCACCGTCGCCCGGATGACGTCGCCGGGGACAAACTCACCCTGCAGCAACTGCTGGGCCAGCGGGTTCTCGATCATGCGCTGGATAGCCCGCTTCAGTGGCCGGGCCCCATAGACTGGGTCGTACCCCACTTCCGCCAGCAGGTCCATGGCGGAGTCGTCCAGCTCCAGCCGCATATCCTGTTCCTTCAGGCGCTTGCCAAGTGATTCGATCTGAATGCTGGCAATACCACGGATCTGGTTCTCCGCCAGGGGATGGAACACCACCACTTCGTCCACCCGGTTAATGAACTCGGGACGGAAGTGGGTACCCACCACCTCCATGACGGCGTTCTTCATGGCCTCGTAGTTCTCCTCCCCGGCCTTCTGCTGGATGATGTCCGACCCCAGGTTGGAAGTCATCACGATCACCGTATTGCGGAAGTCAACGGTGCGACCCTGGCCATCGGTCAGGCGGCCATCCTCCAGCACCTGCAGCAGGATGTTGAACACATCCGGATGGGCTTTCTCCACCTCATCCAGCAACAGCACCGAGTAGGGCCGGCGGCGCACGGCCTCGGTCAGGTAGCCACCCTCTTCGTAACCCACGTAGCCGGGAGGCGCACCAATCAGCCGGGCCACGGAATGCTTTTCCATGAACTCGGACATGTCGATACGCACCATGGCCTCCTCGGTATCGAACAGGAAGGCCGCCAGCGACTTGCACAGCTCGGTCTTGCCCACCCCGGTCGGGCCAAGGAACAGGAAGGAGCCGTTGGGCCGGTGGGGATCGGACAACCCCGCCCGAGATCGGCGCACCGCGTTGGCCACGGCCTCGACGGCCTCGTCCTGGCCGATGACCCGCTGGTGGAGGGCTTCCTCCATGCGCATCAGCTTGTCGCGCTCCCCTTCCAGCATCTTGGACACCGGGATGCCGGTCCACTTGGAAACCACCTCGGCGATCTCCTCGTCGGTGACCCGATTACGCAGCAGCTTCATCTCCATCATTTCGGCCTGGCTGGCCATATCCAGTTGCCGCTCCAGCTCCGGAATGGTGCCGTACTGCAGCTCGGACATCTTGCCCAGGTCGCCGGCGCGGCGGGCATTCTCCAGGTCGATCCGGGCCTGCTCAAGCTGGCTCTTGATCTTCTGGGAGCCGTGCAGCGCGGCCTTCTCGGTGTTCCAGACCTCCTCAAGATCAGCGTACTCCCGTTCAACACCGGTGATGACACTGGACAGCTCTTCCAGCCGCTTCCTGGAGGCCGCATCGCTTTCCTTCTTGAGAGCCTCCCGCTCGATCTTGAGCTGGATCAGTCGCCGCTCCAGGCGATCCAGGGCCTCCGGCTTGGAGTCCATCTCCATGCGGATCTGACTGGCGGCCTCATCCACCAGGTCGATGGCCTTGTCCGGCAGCTGTCGGTCCGTGATGTAGCGGTGTGACAGCTTGGCGGCGGCAATGATCGCGCCGTCGGTGACCTCGACACCGTGGTGCACCTCATACCGCTCCTTGAGACCACGGAGGATGGCAATGGTGTCTTCCTCGGTGGGCTCGGTGACCAGCACCTTCTGGAACCGGCGCTCCAGGGCCGCATCCTTCTCGATGTTCTCGCGGTATTCGTCCAGGGTGGTGGCGCCCACGCAATGCAGCTCGCCACGGGCCAGGGCCGGTTTGAGCATGTTGCCGGCATCCATGGAGCCTTCGGCCTTGCCGGCGCCGACCATGGTGTGGATCTCATCGATAAACAGGATGATCTGGCCTTCCTGCTTGGCAAGCTCATTGAGTACGGCCTTCAGGCGCTCCTCGAACTCCCCCCGGAACTTGGCACCAGCAATCAGCGCCCCCATATCCAAGGATAATACCCGCTTGTCCTTGAGGCCATCC
This sequence comes from Marinobacter sp. OP 3.4, assembly GCF_036224885.1. Lineage (NCBI taxonomy): Bacteria > Pseudomonadati > Pseudomonadota > Gammaproteobacteria > Pseudomonadales > Marinobacteraceae > Marinobacter > Marinobacter sp. OP 3.4. The sequence continues at coordinate 32,866 of NZ_JAVVLT010000093.1, read as the reverse complement.
GGCACCTCGCCATTGACGATGCGCTGGGCCAGGCCTTCCACAATGGCGGTCTTGCCCACGCCCGGCTCGCCGATCAGCACCGGGTTGTTCTTGCGACGGCGCTGGAGGACCTGGATGGTGCGACGGATTTCATCGTCACGACCGATCACCGGATCCAGCTTGCCGGCCTCGGCGCGCTCGGTCAGGTCAATGGTATATTTGGACAGGGCCTGGCGGTTCTCCTCGGCGCCGGCGTCGTTAACCGCTTCACCACCGCGGATTTCGTCAATCGCCTTTTCCAGGCCTTCCTTTGTCACCCCCTGCTCTTTCAGCACACGTCCGAGAGTGCCCCGGTTTTCCAGCGCCGCCAGCAACATGAGTTCACTGGAAATAAACTGATCGCCCCGCTGCTGGGCCAGCTTGTCCGCCACATTGAACAGGCGGCCCATGTCGTTGGACATGGAAACATCCCCCGCCGAACCTTTCACTTCCGGCAGGTTCTCGATCTCCCAGGCAATCGCCTGTCGCACCCGGTTGGGTTCAGCCCCGGCGTGCCTGAGCAGCGGCTTGATACCACTGCCTTCCTGATCCAGCAGCGCATGCATCAGGTGGACGGGCTCAATAAAGTTGTGATCCCTGCCGACCGCCAATGACTGGGCGTCTGCAAGGGCGGTCTGTAACCGGCTGGTGAGCTTGTCGATTCTCATGGTCTGTTGTCCCCAGTTCTCGCTAACAATGCCTTTGCCCAACAACCTGGCGGAATCGTTCCCGTGGCAAATGACATGCGGATTGCTTTGACCTTTAATGTAGGGCCAACTGGGGGGACTTCAAGGCAAAGACGGCCCGAAGTGTCAGAAAATTGACAGGGATCAGTGGATGGCGAGGCTGGTACTCAGGGTTCCAGCCAGATACAGGACGCCATGCGACCGGTCTGACCATCCCGGCGGTAGGAAAAAAACCGTTGTGGTTCACTCACCGTACACCAGTCGCCGCCATGGATAGCTTCGACACCGGCCTGCTGCAAACGGAATCGGGCCAGCCCGACGATATCCGCCAGGAAATGCCCGGGGCGATCCGGCGACAAGGCGAAGCACGGGTCCAACTGGCGGCTGAACGCCAGGAATCGCTCCCTAACCTCCGGCCCCACTTCAAAGCGTTCAGGGCCAATGGCCGGCCCCAGCCACGCCAGCACCTGCGAAGGCTGGTCAAACTCGGCTACCGTATTCTCCAGTACGCCATCCGCCAGCCCCCGCCAGCCGGCATGGGCCGCCGCCACCCGGGTTCCTTCCCGGTTGCAGAACAGGACCGGCAGGCAGTCCGCCGTCAGGATGGTGCAGACGACGCCGGGTTGGTCCGTCACCGCCGCATCGGCCAGAAGGTTTTCTCCTGGCAGGCGTGCGACATCAATGCCATGCACCTGCTGCAGCCAGTGGAAGTCCTCTGTTTCCAGGTGGGCCCAGTGGGCCAGCCGACGGCGGTTTTCCAGGACATCCCCGTGGTTGTCACCCACATGGTCCCCCAGGTTGAAGCTGTCCCACGGAGGAGAACTGGCACCGCCGGACCGGGTGGTGCACAGGGCCCGCACCCGGGATGGCGCTGGCCAGTCAGGGTGGATCAACGGCAGTTCAGAACTCATGGCTTTCCAGTTCCTTCGCGTGTTGGCGCAGGGCTGTCAGCAACTGTTCGAAATCCTCCGGGAGCGGCGTTTCCCAGGTCAGTATCTCGCCGGTCTCCGGGTGCTCCAGGGTCAGTTGGCGGGCATGGAGGGCCTGGCGCTGGAACCCGGCCAGCACCTCCCGCAATGCCTCAGTGGTGCCCTTTGGCAGCCGCAGGCGACCACCGTACTGTGGATCCCCCACCAACGGGTGCTTCACATGGGCCATATGGACGCGGATCTGGTGCGTGCGACCACTCTCCAACTTGCACCGGACATGAGTGTGGGCGGCGAAGCGCTCCACCAGCCGGTAGTGGGTGACGGCGGGCTTGCCCGAGGCCACCACAGCCATTTTCTTGCGGTCGCGGGGATGACGGCCGATGGGTGCATCCACGGTGGCGCCCCCGGTGAGCTCACCCACGACCACAGCTTCGTATTCACGTCCCATGGTCCGCTCCTGCAGCTGATCCACCAGGGAAGTATGGGCAATCAGACTGCGGGCGACCACCATGATGCCGGAGGTATCCTTGTCCAGCCGATGGACAATACCTGCCCTGGGCAGGTTCTCCACCTCTGGCGCATAGTTGAGGAGCGCGTTGACCAGGGTACCATCGGCGTGGCCCGCCGCCGGATGCACCACCAGGCCAGCAGGCTTGTTGATCACCAGCAGGTGCTCGTCCTCGTAGACCACATCCAGCTCGATGGCCTGTGCCTGCCATTCCACCTGCGCCTCGGGCTCCGCATCCAGTTCGATACGGTCGCCGAGCATTACCTTTTCCCGCGGTTTGCACTGGCGGCCATTCAAGGTCAGGTGTCCGTCCTTGATCCAGCCCTGCAGTCGCGACCGGGAATGTTCTGGCATCAGCTCCGACACCGCCTGGTCCAGCCGCCGGTCGGAGAGTTCATGGGGCACCTCGAATGAGGCACGAATTCGGGAAAGTTCTGTCATACTGGCCCCGGGCCGTTTGGGGGACTGATCGGTCCGCAACGCCGGAACCCCGATCTTCGCAGTCACCCTGGTGAATGTCCGTTAACCCACTGCACAACAGCGGACAAGGCCGTTACAATGGCCGATCCCGGTGGGAGCCACCGGTTCAAACGTTATTATACGGGATTCAGGCATGAGATCAGGTTTTCGTTGTGTATTAGTGGCCGCCACGCTGGTTCTGGGCGCCTGCGCTTCCACCCAGGAGGAGGCGGAGGTACTGCCGGAAGAAACCTACTACGAGGAAGCCCGCAGCGCCATGAACTCGGGCAACTTCAACGAGGCGGAGAGCAACCTGGACCAGTTGGAGACCTACTACCCGTTCGGTCGCTATGCTGAACAGGCCCAACTCGACCTGATCTACGCCCGCTACCAGAACCTGGACCTGGAAGGCGCCCGCAGTGCCGCTGACCGCTTCCTGCGCCTGAACCCGCAAAGTGAACAGGCGGACTATGCCCTGTATATGCGGGGCCTGGCGTCCTACAACCTGGATGTGGGACTGGCAACACGATACCTGGGCGTGGATCCCACCGATCGTGACCCGGGGGAGCAGCGCCGGGCCTTCCAGGATTTCTCCGAACTGCTGAGCCGCTACCCGGACAGTGAGTACGCGCCGGATGCCCGTCAGCGCATGATTGCCATCCGCAACCGACTGGCCGAGCTGGAACTCCACGCCGCCAACTATTACATCCGTCGACAAGCCTACCTGGCCGCCAACAACCGGGCCCGCTATGTGGTGGAGAACTACCCCGAATCGCCTTCCACGGAAGAAGCCCTGATCCTGATGGCGGAAACCTATCAGGCCTTGGAACTGGATGATGCCGCCAAGGATGCGATCCGCCTGCTGGCCGTCAACTACCCGGGCAGCGAGGCTTTCGACCGCAACCTGAACTTCCAGGGTCGGGACCTGACACCCGAGAGCCGGTCACTGCTGAACGTGGTCACCTTCGGCCTGCTCGGGGACTGACGCCTTCAGGGGCTGCCGCAATGTGTCAGCCCTTATCGCCTTTCTTCAGTTGCCGGGCTTCCAGCCATTGGTAATGGGATAGCGCCGGTCCTTGCCGAATCCCCGTTCGGTGATCCTGACGCCGATCGGTGCCTGCCGGCGCTTGTATTCGTTAATATCCACCAGCCGCACGGCCCGCTCCACATCGGCGCGATCGAATCCTTCCGCCACAATGGCCTCGGCACTGAAATCCCTTTCCACATACAGATTGAGGATCTGATCCAGGACATCGTAGCCGGGCAGGCTGTCCTCATCCTTCTGGTCCGGCGCCAGTTCCGCGGACGGGGGACGGGTTATCACCCGCTCCGGGATAACCGGGCCAAGGGTATTGCGGTACCGGGCCAGCCTGAACACCAGGGTCTTCGGCACATCCTTGAGGGCATCAAAACCACCGGCCATGTCGCCGTAGAGGGTGGAGTACCCTACCGCCAGCTCGCTCTTGTTGCCGGTGGTCAGCACCAGGGACCCGAACTTGTTGGACAGGGACATCAACAGCACACCACGCAGGCGCGCCTGCAGGTTCTCTTCGGTGGTGTCCGGCTTGGTGCCCTCGAACGGTTTGGCCAGGGTCGCCATGAACGCATCGTACATGGGCTCGATGGAGAAGACGTCGTAATGCACGCTCAGGGCGCTGGCTTGTGCCTCGGCATCCTCCAGACTCATGGATGAGGTATAGCGGAACGGCATCATCACCGCACGCACCCGATCCGCCCCCAGGGCATCGACCGCAATCGCCAGCGTGACCGCGGAGTCAATGCCGCCGGACAGCCCCAGCACCACGGAACGGAAGCCGTTCTTGTTGACGTAGTCCCGGACGCCAAGCACCAGGGCCCTGTAGATGTTTTCCTCCAGGGAAGGCTCGGGAAGTGGTGGCCGGGACAGTGGCTGGCAATGGTGGTCGTAGAGGAACTCCACGGCATACAGCCCCTCGTCAAACTGGGGTGCCTCCACCGCCAGCTCACCGGAATGATCATAGACCAGGGAGCCGCCGTCAAACACCAGTTCATCCTGCCCGCCCACCAGGTTGACGTAGATGATACTGATGGCGTTATCCCGGGATTTGCCTTCCAGCAATGCCTTGCGACGGGCCTGCTTGCCGATATCGTAAGGGGAAGCGTTGAGGTTGATCAGCAACTGGGCGCCGGCAGCAGCGGCCCGCTCGACCGGCCCGTCACTCCAGATATCCTCACACACCGTGAGCCCCACGGGCACACCCCGCAATTCCATGACGCAGGTGTCGAAGCCGGCGGCAAAATAACGCTTTTCATCGAATACCTGGTAGTTGGGCGGAAACTGCTTGCAGTAGGTAGCGACAACCTCGCCACCATCCACCACCAGGGCCGCGTTGTACAGCAGCCCGCCCTGACGGACCGGCGCCCCGATAACACAGGCGGCCCGCAGTCCGGCCTGGCAGAGCTCCGCCAGCGCGTCGGCCACCCTCAACTCCAGGCTCGGCCTCAGCAACAGGTCCTCTGGCGGGTAGCCGGTGAGGCAAAGTTCCGGAAATACAACCAGATCTGCGTTATGCTCCCGCTCGGCCCTGCGGACCGCATCGATGACCAGGCGGGTGTTTCCGGGTATGTCCCCCACCAGGAAATCCATCTGTGCCATGACGACAGTGAGTTTCCGGGTGGTCTGGCCCACCGCTCCTGCACCTGGCTGCTCGGACATGCTCCGCTCCTGTAACCTGTTGCCGTGAAAAGGCTATTATAACGGTGTGCAGAATGGATTTCTGCCGCGTTGAGGCATGGAAAGCCCCATAAACCCATTGCAACAACGCAAGAGATGTCCGCTTGAACGACGTTCCGCCGGAAAACACCGAACAATCCGCCAGCCCCCTGACACCGGCTCCCCCTTTACAGAGCCAGAGGCTTTTCAGGGTGTACAATGTGTACCGGATTGTGATCAGCCTGGTGCTGGCCGGCCTGCTGTTTGTCGATCCGGCCCAAATGGACCAGCCCATGCGCCTGCCGGCCCAGTACCAGTCCGGCGTGCTGGCGTACCTGGCGCTCAACATCATTATCGGCATTTTGCTGGTACAGGGCTTCCGGCCCAGCCAACGCCATATCACCCTCTCCCTGCTGTTCGACATCCTCGCTATCCACTTTTTCCTCGCCACCAGCACCGGCATCACCAACGGCCTGGCCAACCTGATCATCATTTCGGTGGCGGCGGGCAACATCCTGACCCCCAGCCGCATGGGCATCTTCTACGCCGCCCTGGCAGCCATTTGCTCCCTGGCCATTTCCGGATGGGGCGTCGTAGCCCTGGATGAGAGTGTCGACAACATCGTGCGGGCCGGCTCACTGGGGATACTCTACTTCGGTGCGGCACTGATCCTGCAGTCGGTGACCCGGCGCATGCAACGCAGTGAAGCACTGGCTGACTTCCGTGCCCGCAGCATTATGGAGCTGGAGAAGATCAACGAACAGATTATCCAGCGCATGCGTACCGGTATTGTGGTCACCGACCAGGATGGCCGCATCCGGCTGGCCAATGGTGCCGCCGAGGAACTCCTCTTTGGCCTGACCGGCAACCACGGCCACCAGAGCCGTGTCCTGCCCATCGCCCTGCTGGAGGGCCTGGCAGCCTGGAAGGAGAACCCGCAAAAGCGCCCCGAACCCTGCCAGATCCAGTCCGCAGCCCCGATGATACAGGCCAGCTTCACCCGCCTGGACGAAGAGAACAGCGACCTGATCCTGGTGTTTATCGAGGACCTGAGCAAGGTGACCCAGCAGGCCCAACAGATGAAACTGGCGTCCCTGGGCCGGCTGACGGCCAGCATCGCCCATGAAGTTCGCAATCCCCTGGGCGCCATCAGCCACGCGGCCCAGTTGATGCGGGAGTCCGGCGATATCAGTGAGGCGGATCGCCGCATGCTGGATATTGTCCAGCGCCACTCACGGCGGGTAAATGGCATTATCGAAAACGTGCTGGACCTGTCCCGCCGACGCCAGGCCAATGCCGAGCTGGTGGATCTCCCACAATGGCTGGAAGACTTTACCCAGGAGTACCAGCAGGCCCGGGGGAGTCACGAAACCAGGAAGGGCCGTATCAACCTGGAGGTGCTGCCCCGTGTCCCACAGGCCCGCTTCGACAGGAGCCAGATCGAACAGGTTCTAACCAACCTGTGCGACAACGGCCTGCGCTACAGCCAGGAACAGACCGGTTCAGCAACGCTGACGTTGCGGGTTGGCGCCACCGCCGACGGCGAGCGGGCCTACATCGATATACAGGACGATGGCCCGGGCATCTCCGAGGAACACCGGGCCTCGATCTTCGAACCTTTCTTTACCACCGACAAGAGCGGCACCGGCCTGGGCCTCTACCTGGCCCGGGAGCTGTGCGAAACCAACCAGGCCCACCTGTCACTACTGAAGGACTACGGCCAGGGCTGCTGTTTCCGGATTACCTTCGCGCCGTCCGGCCGCCTGATCTAACGGAGTTTAAGGACGTTTCCCCATGACCACCCATACCGCACTGATAGTGGATGATGAACCGGATATCCGCGAACTGCTGGAGATCACCCTGGTCCGCATGGGCATCGCCACCCGCTCGGCCCCGGACCTCGCCACCGCCCGCGAACTGCTTGAGGCGGAGCCCGCCCACCTGTGCCTGACGGACATGAACCTGCCGGATGGCAACGGCATCGACCTGGTCGCCTGGATACAGGAGCACGCTCCGGAGACACCGGTGGCGGTCATCACCGCCTATGGCAACATGGACACCGCCATCGAAGCGCTCAAGGCCGGTGCCTTCGACTTCGTCTCGAAACCGGTGGAACTACCCAGGCTGCGGGACCTGGTGCAGAGCGCCCTCAAGCTGTCGGAACCGGAGCACCAGGAACAGGAACCGACGGATGAGCCCGGCCTGCTGCTCGGCGACTCCCGGGAAATCCGCCGGCTACGCAGCCAGACCCGGAAACTGGCCCGGAGCCAGGCCCCGGTATTCATCAGCGGCGAATCAGGCAGCGGTAAGGAACTGGTGGCTCGCATGATCCACCTGCAGGGCCCGCGGAGTGATGCGCCCTTCGTCGCCGTTAACTGTGGAGCCATCCCCTCCGAGCTGATGGAGAGTGAGTTCTTCGGCCATCGCAAGGGCAGTTTCACCGGCGCCAACGAGAACAAGGACGGCCTGTTCCGTAGCGCCAATGGTGGCACCCTGTTCCTGGATGAAGTGGCCGACCTGCCCCTGGCCATGCAGGTTAAACTGCTGCGGGCCATCCAGGAAAAGGCCGTGCGCCCGGTGGGCGAATCCAGGGAGGTGGAGGTGGATATCCGCATACTCAGCGCCACCCACAAGAACCTGCCGGAACTGGTGAAGGACGGCAGCTTCCGCCAGGACCTGTTCTACCGGATCAACGTGATCGAACTCGCCGTGCCCCCATTGCGCGAGCGGCCGGATGACATCCCCCTGCTCTCAACGCACATCCTGGAGCGCATCGCGAAGGAATACGAGTGCCCCCCGGCCAAGCTGAGCAAGGGCGCCCTCGCCTACCTGCGGGACTATGCCTTCCCCGGCAACGTCCGGGAACTGGAGAACATCCTCGAGCGGGCCTTTACCCTGTGCGACGCCGAAGTGATCGATACCGATGACCTGCACATCGGAACCCCGCCCATCGACCTGCCAGACGGCCGCCCCAACAGTCAGAGTGAAGACCACAATGATACATTGCCGCCGGTTCCCGATGGGGAGATGGATCTTGAGGGCTACCTGGAGACCATTGAGCGGCAGGCCATTGAGAAGGCCCTGGAGGCTACCCGGTGGAACAAGACCGCAGCTGCCAAGCGGTTGGGGATCAGCTTTCGGGCGTTGCGGTATCGGTTGAAGAAGTTGGGGATGGAATAGACACGTCGCCGAAAAAGGTCAGTAATCGCTTACAATAGTTGGAGAGGTATCCGCTTCAAGCGAGCCATTCTCCTTTCCAGAATACAGCCCTTTGCCAGAACCTATCTGCCAAAGGGATTTTCAATGGAACTGGAAACCAACCAAGTCGGATTAACACTCGTGGAACTGGTCGTGGCGATGGCCGTCATGACCATCCTGTTGACCATCGCCATTCCTTCAGCAAGCCACCTGCTTGAAGGCACCCGTACGGATTCGGCCCGCAACGACCTGATATCCCTCATGGGTTTCGCCCGATCCTCGGCCATTGAACATAAAACGCTAGTGAGCCTATGCTCCCTGACCCCGGAGGGGGCCTGTGAACTGCCTTGGGGAGACTCTCTGGCGGTCTTTATCGATCGGGATGGTGATGGGGTGAGGGACGAGCAGGATCGAGTTCTACGCGTACTGCAGTTCGAGCCAGCCAACTGGGCTCATAACTATCGGACCGCAAGCCGCAGCTATTTCCAGTGGAATACCATTGGCGTCTCTAATGGGGCACCGGGTTCGGTATCTTTCTGTCATCCCGACATCCGGGAAAACCGATTTGCCGTTATTGTTTCATTTGCCGGCAGGATTCGGGCATCCCGGGACTACAACAAAGATGGCGTGCCGGAACGATCTCCCGGCACGCCGGTCATTTGCGATGCCCGCTACCAGCAGCCGGTGACCGTTGAACCACCCTTGGTCGCGGATTTAACCCCGGCGCCGGTTAGCGTCAGGGTTCCGCATCTATCGTTCGTCTGATCGTGACCAGCGACAGGCGCTGCCTGCAACGTGAATGTCGACTCACCTGCTGCGCTGATAGTAATCGTGTAAGCATCGCTAGTGTCACTCAACGCGACGTCTGGGCCGGGTGCCCCGGTATCACTGCCTCCAGCAGCCAGGTTTTCATAGGAGTAATTCCGAGCGTAGGCTTGCTCCATCTCCTGGGAAAGCTGGGCCAGATCAGCCTGGACATCCGCCCTTCTGCTGGATCGCACATGGTCCATGTAAGACGGATATGCGATCGCAGCCAGAATACCGATGATGGCAACGGCGATCATCAGCTCGATCAAGGTGAAGCCTGCCTGCTTCACCCGGGCTTGATAACGACTATTGCTTGCCTGCTTCATCAGTTAACCTCACGCCAGTTCTGACGGCCCTGGGAGGCAGGACCAGATGACTCGTCAATGGACTCCACCTTGGCTTTGGATGTGCCAAGATATTTCTTCTCACTGCACTGCCCATTGGGACAATCCGGATCATCGATGATGGCCGGAGGTGTGGGAATACCCGAGCCTTCACCGCCTTCCTCACTGGGACGAGTGCCGCCTGGCGCCTTTTCGTTGTCCCCATCATCGCCACCTTCGTCATCACCGCCTTCGTTGCCTTCATCATCGCCGAAGTCGACCAAGTCGTCGTCATTGAATTTATCGTCTCCGTTTGTATCGAAGGGCGAATCTTCCAGGCGACCACCATTGATCGCGCTCAGCTCCATGAGCCAGCCTGAGCCACCAGCAGAACATTGGTCCATGCTCGGTATCAAAGTCGTGAAGATGATACGATCATTACGGATGACAGGCTCGTAGATCACCCTCTCACCCTGATTGTCAGTATTGCCATCTTCGATATTGATCAGGTCCAGGAACCACCCCCGATGGGCTGTCAGTCCCTCTTCTTCGTCATCAACCCATCGAATATCGTTCTCAGAAATCAAACGATAGTCGTATCCCCCACTAGTGGCTTCGTCCAGAATACTTTGCTGGAGCAGATCGCTTCTTGTAGCACCATTGGAACCATCATCCCAAATGGCGAAGAACGACTGGGTATTCTGTCCGGTCGGGTCGTTATCGTTTGACTCAAAGTACTTACCGGTACCGAAGTACACCAGCACTTCTCCTGGTGCCACCACAGGGTTGGGGTGTGAACCGATGGCGGGACGGGAAGTAATGGGCAATCGGTTTCCGCCCGCATCCCTGGCAACAAAGAGTGGTTCAGGGGCATCATCTGTACCGAACGCCACGCCCCAGGAATCTACATCAGATCCGGACACATCGAATTTCCACATATTGCCGAACAAGTCACCCGCGTAGATGGTATCGGCGACATAGTCGCCATCAATATCGGCTACGGCGGGTTCAGCCAGACCATTGGGACGTGAGTTGCCAGCAGGATCGTCCTCCAACCCAGCACCGGTATCCAGCTTCTTGATCAGATCGCCAGTTTCGATATCAACAATATACAGAACCGCATTACCTGTCGTGCTCACGGAACCGTCACTTACAGTGTTGTTGTAGCCGTTGCTGAACACGGCAGCCCATTTGCCATTGTTCATGCGGACAATAACCGGCTTGCCGAACACATAACCCAGATCTGCATCATCCGAGTCGTCGAACTCCCACAGGACGAGGTCTCCTGCATCGGACTCATTGAACTCCGGATAGCCTAAAGCAGGCTTGATACCCTTGGGATCGGTAACATCGAGAGCAAAAAGCCCCTGGCCACCACGCCCTGCCGTACCAACAAGGGCCGTATGCCATTTTCCACCGAAGAACACATCGCCATACGTCGCTGGCCCATCCACATAGTAGCGATGGGTATAGTTCGGGTTTGCCAGTTTAGGAAGCTCTCCTCCAATTACTGACGGCAAGTAACTCAGTATTTCCTCACCGCCATCATTGCGGATCGGACCGGCATCTTCATCATTATTATCTTTGTAAGCGTTAATGGCATGAAAGAGGCCATCATTGGCACCAAAGTAAAGCACCGGCTCACGATCTTTGAAGTTCTTACGGAAATCAGAGTAAGCGACAGTGCTCTCCGGCTCGCCATCTCCCCAGTTGTCCGGATAGAAGAAGCCTGGCTGAGGGACGAAAAGCGGATCCGAGTTCACAATGTCACCCAGGAGTTCTTCACGCTCACGGAACTGCCAGGTGGAATCTGCCCCCTCCTGGCTCTGGTCGCCCCGGATGTAGTTAAGTAGTGCTTCCGCGTAGGCATCAGCATTCTCTGTCCGTCCATCTCTCAGTGACTCTACCTGGGCAAAGGAAATATCGTCTTCGGTAAGCGTTTCCGGATTCTCCGGCCACCGGAAAGGTACGCCCACATCGTCCGAGTTGTAGGTAATAATCTCCCGGCTGGTATTGTGGGAATTGTCCCCGGATAGCTGACTGTCGAGCCTGTCGGCCGCCGTCCAGACTGCGGTTCCGACACCGTCCTCGGTTACCGGCAAGGCGACGACGTCTCCAGACCAGTCCTCAGCATTGAAAATCGCCTGAAACAACAGGGTGTCCGTATTCAGGGCGCCCGAATTCACCGTTACTGTGGATGAAGACGCCTCACGGGCCAGGATCGCACTAAACGCATTGCTAAGCTGATCCTTCAGGCCAAGGGCGTTGGTAACCTGGAAGTAGTTGTCAGGTACATCGTCTCCGCCGGTGGCCTGGGTAATGTTGTTCTTGGCATCCCATTCCTCCTTCAGGTCCGGGATGTCGTTGTCGTTCTTGTCAATGAAACCGCCCCACTTTGCTGCATAATAAAGCGGGTCCTTTAGCAAGGTGGCGGCGGTTGTCCCGCTCGGAGTAAAGGTGCGTTCACTGGTCAAAGGCAATTCTTCGCTGCCCCTGTCGTCTCCCGGATCGACACCTGGGGGGGTATCCAGGTGGTACAAGGGTGCCCCGCCTTCGCGATCACGAACGACGAGATAGATTCCATCTTTAGACGTACCTGAAACTACATATCCCATGTGCTGATCAATACCACCCTCAGCATATAAAGAATCCACCGTGATAGTGACCGTTCCATCGTCATTTAGCTCGTACTGGTAACGTGCAATGGCATCCATGTCATGGTCCGCCCCCTGTTCCACGTCCTCGAAATTAATCAGGAAGCTACCTTTTGTCGCCGTCAGATTTTCAACGTAGAAATCAACAATCGTATTGGTTGGCTGGAATGCATCTGGATCGCTCGAGATACCGGAACCACCAGGTGACTTGGCAAAAGGCACCAATGAGATGGAGCCACCAGTTGCCAAAGGAATGTTGATCCGAGGCAGAGGAGAAGCAAGAGCTACAGCGAAGGTGTTAATATTGGTTGGATCACTATCCGATCCTTTATTGGGGAACAAATCCGTTAACCAACCATAGTATGAGATAGCTGCCGAGTAGTAGCTACCCATTTTAGTGGGCTCTTCAGGAGCAAGTCCACGAATAGTAGCCAGACTCTGCACGTTTTTGGCAGTCGGAGCATTGTCAGAATCAGCATCATCGCCGACACCACTCTGACCGATATAGTGCAAGCCTGTCACTCCTGACTCGTTGTCAGTAATAGTATTTGAAAGCGTCGTAACATTCAGCCCGTCAACGTCACCAGAAAAGTCAGAAAACGAGGAACCAGGCACCTTGTCGGAATCATAACTGACGTTCACATCAGAAACGGCCATCATATATGGCATTGCGCAGTATGGCTGACCAGAGTCAGGATCATAGGGGTCTTCCCAGTCAGGGTTGGGAAGGCCCAAACTTGCATCATTATTCCCGGAATCAGCAATATCAAAAGCTGGAGTGGGGCTTCCCTTCCCCGCGAAGTAGCGGACAGTCTCATACATCATCTCCGCCATCGGGTTACCCCACATATCACATTCACCATTTTCGATGGGGCCACCAGTAATCCATCCACAGCCGTACACATAGTCGCCTGTATTAAAGTTAACCGTTCTGAGTTTACTTAATGTTGCAACAATCCCGTTCACATCAGTGAAAGTGCCATCGTCACTGTTCACTTCATCCTGGAAGGAACCGATGTTTTTACGTAATACACCGCCATCCAGGTTGCTTTCATAGGACCCGGTAAGCAAACCAAAGAGGATACTCTCGTTCTCGCCATAATCATGAAGCAATCCTGTCGGTTTGTAGCTGACATTTTCGTCATCGTCTGTGTATACGGAACAGTTCTCCTCGAGTAGACCTGACTCTTTACAAACTTCCACTCTCACGGCGTATTCCGTAAAGGATGAGTCCTCGGAGGTAACTTCTCTGTGAAGAACGAAACTCTGGCCGCCCGACTGTTCATAATGGCGAAACTCTATGTCGTACGTTTTGCCACTCTCCAGTATAAAGCTGCCCGTTTGATCATCATCACAATTCTCATCGCCGCACGCACTGTGGGCACCGTAATACCCTATACGCTCAATCGGCACGCCACCTTCCTTTACAACGAACTCAACCGCATCATCACCATCAACATAAAATGTGTAGGTATCCGTTTCCGGAACTGTTAGTTGTCCCGTAACGACAGATAGGAAGTAGTTCTGATCGAGAACCCCTCCCTCAACCTTCGTCAGCGTACTTTCTGAGCCAATACGGTTGCCTGGCTCAGCATGCTCTTCGACCATATCATCGAATTCATCCGCACTCTCGGGGGCGTTAACCGCGCCATCGACCTCATAGTAATTAAGTCGCAAATCGCTGAAGAACGGGCTCCCGGCTACCCGCCAGTTGTCAGACCCAGACGTCGTTTCGCAGTCCACTCGATCCCCACCAACGCCATCATTACACTCGTTGCCGAGCACAGGCCGCTCGATGGAAGCCCATTCCCAAGGCCGAAATACAGTGTTTGGCAGGACACGCAGAAGGGGATCATCTCCTACCCCAAAGGAGACGTTTCCAAACAGATGACCTTTGTCCACGGAGGGTTGATTAAGCGGAGTATATTCATCAATATAAAAACCGTCCTCCTCATAACCACGGTATTCTTTGGCCCATGTGTGGGCGTCCTGAGGAATATGGGTGCGCTCAAGTACAGTGAGGGATGCCGTGTCGGTAGAGCGGTTACCGCCATAGAAGACCTTTCTCAATGCATCAATGCGAGCCATGGTCACGTAGTTGAGGAAGTCACCACTCCACTCTCCCTCGTATTCGGAACTTGACCCACCACCCGCATTACAGGTTTTCGTTTTGGCACTTTTCTCTGCTTCAGTTTTTACGCTTTTGGGCACAAAACGCCCGGCACCGGAATCGTAGTCATAGCACGCATAACTGTTGAAATAACCGAAGTAGTCGATATCGGGAGAATATCCCACATCGAGAACACCATCATTATTGAGGTCCGATGCGTCGTTATAAGCCTCGTAGTAGAGCTTGTGATCTTTCCCCACCGTCAACATCAGGAGGGGGGGGGCTGTAGACCCCAGAAACAGTGGTTTATTGGCAATATTCAACGGTGCCGCTGTCGAGTAGCCGGATGCGCACAGTGTCAACAGCATCCCGGCAAAGAAAGTAAAGCGTCTACTGAAAATCATGGATGGTTCCTCCGTGCCCCTTTCGGCACTGGTTATTACTCGGCGGTATTCAGGTAAACCTTGCGGGCATAGACCGATTGAACGAAGACTTCCGTTCCACCCGGCCCCTCACCGCGCGCCGTTGTTCGATAGAATCTTGTGACGGGCTTGGGCTCACCCAGAGTCACATCAGCGACTTGCTGCCCTGCACCATTGGTCCTGATCTCCGTGGGCTGCTCAATGACATAGGCCAGTCCACTAGCCACACCGTCATAATTCGCGACGGCAGTTGCATTAGTGTCCCACCAGGTCTCCGCTTCGCTATGCCACCAGTTGTCTGTCATTGTGCTCGTCAGAAAGCCGGGGGTTGACGAATCAGGAAGTGGCTCCGACGGTGCCAGCACCTGACCGGACATATTCAACGCCGTTTCAGCCGCATCGAATGCGAGTGCCCTGTCCTTGGTATTGGACGCTATCCTGGTATCCATATTGGTCAGCTCCACGGCGCTCATACCGATAATGGTCAACAACAAAAGCATGACCATACTAACGATCAACACCGCACCCTTTTGGTTGCTTCCCGCACCAGCACCTATTAATCCGTTTTTGCGTTCTGCTAGCTTCATGGCCTGCTAACCCCTGTAATTTCTCAGGAAGATGGTATCCCGCTGCACTTGGCGCATCCTGCCATCGCCAGATGCAGCCTGGGATTCTCCATCCAACAGTTGATACGTTCGGGTATTTTCGTCCCCGGTGGCGTCCTGATTGGAAGTCGTCAAAAGGGCATACCGAACGGATCGAACTTCACGCCAGTCCGTTACACCCCCCGCTCCGACATACTCAGTAATGCTGCCAGCACCAGCGATACCAAACTCAATCTGAAGATTCTCGATACCGACGATGAGCGGTTGCGTATTAGTGGATATTACCGTTCCAGATAGATCCTGAAGCTGGGATTCACACATCAGACGAGGAACCAAGTCAGTCGCTCCTGCCGGTGCAACGTAGTACCTGTCGACAACGATCTGACTTTCAGTGGGCACCGCCCCCAAACAACTTCTGAGCTGCGAATCCACGGAACCGTTGAATCGAACTGTGATCGAATCCGTACCATTGAGGACCGCAGAGTCGGTGCTGTCGTTGTTCGACGCCATCAGGATCTGGTTTTCCTCAAAACCACCTGCCTCAGGGAGCAGCATAGGCGTTGTCGCGTCGTCCCAATAACCCGCATGCCTTAGCCCTCGGCCCAGAAAATGCTTAACTACCCGTGCATTTTCCTGTGTCTGAGACTGCGAATTGACCACCGTATAGGTTTGTTTGCTACTGATTGTGATCTGCGAAACGCCAAAGATTAGTATCAATCCCAGAAGCATCGCGACCATCAATTCGACGAGAGAAAGGCCTCTCTGATTGGCAATCATACTCATCACATCACCCGATACGCCGCGAAGAAACATCCACGCGAGTTGTTGTCATCAGCCGTACATGTGGGCGCCTCGTAGTCCGCCCCCAGTCCCTCTGCATCCCAGGTAATGGCGATCGTATATTCACCAGTAGCATTGGCCCAGTTGACCGTTGCTGACGCAGAAGGCGGCGCGCCAAAACCTGTGGTCAGGTCCTGATTCCACTGCCATAGATCCCAGTCCGCCATCTCAGCGGAAGTACAGGTGGACGAGCTACAATTTTTGCCGGGCTCAGAAGTGGGAGGGTCGTCGGCATAATCACCGGTTGACGCGGCATCCCTGTTGGCCATAATGCGATTGATCAGGTCCTGCGAATAGGTCATTGCCTGCTGACTGAAGTAGACGTCAGTGGACTTCTTCAGACTGGCAGACTGTAGGCCAGCAACGCCCAAAAGACCTACTGCCAGCACCAGGACCGCTACGAGCACCTCAATCAACGAGACGCCCCCCTGTTTTCTTAATGATCGTTTCATCGTGTTCATGGGCAATCCGCCTGCGCTTCTGTGCCAGTAGACACCGCTCCGGTTGTGGTAGCGACGACCAAGGATTTTGGGGCAGTATTATCGTCGGGGTCGCAGAACCCAAACAACCGACTGCTACCCGACAGGTTTTCCGCCAAACCGTCAGGCCGGAAGCGTATATAGTTGAGACTCCCGTCGTCTGTCACCGTAACGTCGCCCGAATCGGGGCCTTCAAACACGCGGAGTACGTCATCGATTGAAACTGAGCCCGTCTGATTACTATCTGTTACCACAAGCCATCCGTCGGGCCAGTTGGATTTGTCGCCACAGCTGGCTCCGTCACTGGATGGGCATACAGACACAATGCGATTGAGCGCAATCGCTTCGCTTTTGGCGTAACGGATTGCAGATCGAAGGGAGTCGCGGGACTCTTCAAGCTGACTGCCTGAGATGACGCTCTGAAAGGAAGGAATGGCGATGGTGACCATAATCACCAGTACGAAAAGGGCCACCATCAATTCTATTAGTGTAAAACCTGAACTCTTCTGCATCACAGATACGGCTCATTGAGAATATTACTGTGATGTTAGAGTAATCAAAGAACAGCTCGCTGAGCGAGCGTGGACCGACAAGCGGCATTTATGTACCGATAACTGGCGGATAGTTTCAATCGAGTGCGAAACCGATCACATGCAGCAAGAATCAGGTGATCTCAACCGCGTCGATCCGAAGCTCTTTCGGCATGGAGAAGACGATGTTTTCCTCGCGACCGGCGATTTCCTCGGGAGCCGTACCACCCAGCTCCTGCAACCGCTTGATCACATCATTCACCAGCACTTCCGGCGCGGAAGCGCCGGCAGTCACGCCGACGACCTTGCGGCCTTCCAGCCACTGCGGGTCGATCTGGCCGGCCTCGTCAATCAGGTAGGCCGGGGTTCCCATCCTCTCCGCCAGTTCCCGCAGGCGGTTGGAGTTGGAGCTGTTGGGGGAGCCCACCACCAGCATCAGGTCGCAGTCGCTGGCCAGTTGTTTGACGGCGTCCTGGCGGTTCTGGGTGGCGTAGCAGATGTCGTCCTTGCGGGGGCCTTCGATCTGGGGGAATTTCTCCCGCAGGGCGTCGATGACACGGGCAGTGTCGTCCATGGAGAGGGTGGTCTGGGTGACGTAGGACAGCCGCTCGGGATCCTTTACCTCAAGGTTGGCCACATCCTTCTCGTCTTCCACCAGGTAGATATCACCGCCATTACTGTGATCGTACTGCCCCATGGTGCCCTCCACTTCCGGGTGGCCATGGTGTCCGATCAGGATGCATTCGCGGCCATCGCGACTGTAGCGCATGACTTCCAGGTGGACCTTGGTGACCAGCGGGCAGGTGGCGTCAAACACTTTCAGGCCCCGGTTGGCGGCCTCGTTCTGGACGGCCTGGGAGACGCCGTGGGCGCTGAAGATCACCAGGGTATCGTCAGGCACTTCGTCCAGCTCATCCACGAAGATGGCACCGCGATTGCGCAGGTCGTCCACCACGTACTTGTTGTGGACCACTTCGTGGCGCACGTAGATGGGGGCGCCGAAGACCTCCAGGGCCCGGTTGACGATTTCGATGGCGCGGTCCACCCCGGCGCAGAAGCCGCGGGGATTGGCTAGTCTGATTTGCATAGTACCTTGAATACTTGGGCCTGCTGACTGGGAGTCCGGCTTCGCTGCGGGGTGATGCTCTCCGGGACACGCCGTGAATCCGTCCATGGAGGCTCTTCAAAAACGTCCATGTTTTTGAAGGTCCCGGAGAGCATCACCCCACATCGAATCCTCATAACCTGTTGCAAATCCGCCGACTGAACTAGTGAGCGGTAGCAACTGGCTCGACGTCGATGATTTCCACTTCAAACATCAGTGTACGCCCCGCAAGCGGATGGTTGAAGTCCACATCCACCTGATCGCCTTCAACGCGACTGACCACACCAGGCAGCTCGCTCTGACGGGCGTCAGCAAAGGAGATCATCACACCCGGCTCCAGCACCATATCGGCACTGAACTCATGGCGTTTGAAGGTCTGGACATTGCTCGGGTTATGTTGACCAAAGGCCTTCTCGGGCGGCACTTCAAAGGTCTGCTTGTCGCCAGCCTTGAGGCCCATAAGATAGGCTTCGAAATTCTCCGGCAGGTTCTCATCGCCAATTTCCAGCGAGGCCGGGTCTTTATCGAAGGTTGAATCAATCACTTCGCCGTCGGTGAACTTGAGGGCGAAATGAAGGGTCACCCGGGTTCCCTGGTCAATGGGCAGATCTTTCATGGGTATCACTCACTCCCATCCGCGGCCTTCCCGGAAGGCTTGCGGAAAATATCGAGAATCATCATGCCGGCACCGATGGTAATGGCGGTGTCGGCCAGGTTGAACGCCGGGAAGTGCCAGTCCTGCCAGTAAAAATGCAGGAAATCGACCACATAGCCGTGGACCACGCGGTCATAGACATTGCCGATGGCGCCGCCGAGGATCAATGCAATGGCCACGGCCGTCCAGGTTTCATCACGCTTCAGCCCCTTGAGCCAATACACCAGCACGCTGCTCACCACCACCGCCAGGGCCACGAAGAACCAGCGTTGCCAGCCCGCCGCGTCCGCCAGGAAGCTGAACGCTGCCCCGGTATTGTGGAGCAGTGTCAGGTTAAACAACGGGGCAACCGGCACCGGGTCACCGTAGGTCAGCAAGGCCGTGGCCAGCGCCTTGGTGCCCAGGTCCAGGGCAATGACCGCCACCGCCAGCCACAGCCATTTCAGTTTGGTGCCGGTCTGCTCATCGGTCATGGCAGCATCCATCGATGTCGCTTCCCCGGTCAGGCGAAGGAACGGGTCTCGCCCGGGCCTTCCACGTTGGTCACACAGCGGCCGCAGAGGTCGCTGTACTGCTCGTTCTGACCCACGTCAGCACGGTGGTGCCAGCAACGCTCACACTTGGTGTGGCTGGCCGGTGTCACTTTCACCAGCAGTCCCTCATAGCCGGTCTGTTCGGCACCTTCGGCTTCCGATACGGGCCGGACGGTGGCCTCCGACGTGATCAGCACGAACCGCAGCTCCTCACCCAGGTGCTCCAGCTTGCTGGCCAGCTCACCTTCACAGTAGAGCGTGACCTCGGCACTCAGGGAGCCCTTGATCTCGCCACGGCCCCGGGCCTCTTCCAGGCACTTGTTGACCGCTTCCTTGATACTGTAGATCTCGCGCCAGTAGTCACGGCCCAGCTCGTCGTTCTCCGGCAGCGCGGTCAGGCCGTTGTACCAGGTCTCGTAGTAGACAGTGTCGCCCCGCTTGCCCGGCAGGTGCTGCCAGATCTCATCGGCGGTAAAGCTGAGAATCGGAGCAATCCACCGCACCAGGGCTTCGGCCACATGGAACAGGGCCGTCTGGCAGGAACGCCGCGCCAGGCTGTCTGCCTGGGTGGTGTACTGCCGGTCCTTGATGATATCCAGGTAGAAGCCGCCCAGGGTCGCCTCGCAGAAGTTGTAGACCTTCTGGTAGATGCGCAGGAAGGCGTAGTTGCCATAGTCCTCGTCCAGTTCCTCCTGGAGCCTCAAGGCCCGATCCACCATCCAGCGGTCCAGGGCGATCATGTCGTCCGGAGCCACCATGTGCTGTTCCGGGTCAAAACCGGTCAGGTTGCTCAGCAGGAAGCGGGCGGTGTTGCGGATACGGCGGTAGCCATCCGCCGTCTGCTTGAGGATGTCCTTGGACACCGTCATCTCACCGGAGTAGTCGGTAGCCGCCACCCACAGGCGCAGGATGTCGGCGCCCAGCTCGTTCATGACCTCCTGGGGCGCGATGACGTTGCCCAGGGACTTGGACATCTTGCGGCCCTTGCCGTCCACGGTGAAACCGTGGGTCAGCACCTGGCGGTACGGTGCCACGCCATTCATGGCGATGGACGTCTTCAGGGAGGACTGGAACCAGCCACGGTGCTGGTCGGAGCCTTCCAGGTACATGTCCGCCGGGAACTGCCCCAGCTCCGGACGCGGACGCAGGACAGCCTCGTGGGTCACCCCGGAATCGAACCACACGTCAAGGGTGTCCAGGACCTTCTCGTACTGGTCGGCATCGGCCCCCAGCAGCTCCGCCGTGTCGATCTCGTACCAGGCGTCGATGCTGTCCTTCTCAATCCGTTGGGCGACCTTTTCAATCAGCGCCTGGGTGTCCGGGTGCAGCTCCTGGGTTTCCTTGTGGATAAACAGGGTGATGGGCACACCCCAGGTGCGCTGGCGGGAGATACACCAGTCCGGGCTCTGCTGGAACATGGCCTCAATGCGGTTCTGGCCCCAGGCCGGCACCCAGCGCACGCCCTTGATGGCCTCCAGGGCATCCGCGCGCAGGTGTTCCTTGTCCATGCTGATGAACCACTGGGGAGTAGCCCGGTAGATCAGCGGGGTCTTGGTTCGCCAGCAGTGGGGATAGCTGTGCTGGAATTTCTCGGAACGTACCAGCTTGCCTTCCCGCTCCAGGGCGGCGCAAATGGGTTCGTCCGCCTTGTAGACATGGATGCCGGCAAATTCCCCGGCGGCCTGGGTATAGGTGCCATCGGCCTGGACCAGGTTCAGGGTGTCAATGCCGTATTCCTTGCCCACCTCAAAGTCTTCCATACCATGATCCGGCGCGGTATGGACGGCGCCGGTACCGGCGTCGAGGGACACATGGTCACCCAGCACCACCGGCACCTGCTTGTCATAGAACGGATGTTGCAGTTGCAGGTGTTCCAGGGCCGCCCCCTGGCACTTTGCCAGTAGCTCGTACTGCTCGACACCCCACCGGCTCATGATGCCTTCCACCATGTCCGCCGCCAGGATCAACCGCTCGCGGCCATGGCCCACATCGGTCTGTACCAGGGCATAGTCCAGCTCACCGTGCAGCGAGACGGCCTGGTTGGCGGGGATGGTCCAGGGGGTGGTGGTCCAGATCACCACGGACACATCGCCCTCACCCTGGTTCGCACCAAAGGCCGACAGTGCCTTGCCCTGATCCACGGCGGTAAACCGCACGTCGATCTGGGTCGAGGTCTTGTCCTGGTATTCCACCTCGGCTTCCGCCAGGGCGGACTGACCGACCACACTCCAGTAGACCGGCTTGTAGCCCCGTACCAGATGGCCCTTGGCCACCATCTTGCCCAGG
This sequence comes from Marinobacter sp. OP 3.4, assembly GCF_036224885.1. Lineage (NCBI taxonomy): Bacteria > Pseudomonadati > Pseudomonadota > Gammaproteobacteria > Pseudomonadales > Marinobacteraceae > Marinobacter > Marinobacter sp. OP 3.4. The sequence goes on along the minus strand of NZ_JAVVLT010000093.1, from coordinate 11,027 downwards.
GCGCGGACGATGCCGGCTTCCACCTTGGGATCCATGGTCAGGTAGGGCTTGTCCCACTCGCCCATCACACCCAGGCGGATGAAATCGGCCTTCTGGCCTTCAATCTGTTTGGCGGCATAGTCGCGGCAGGCCTGGCGGAAAGTCTTGTAGTCCACCTTGACGCCGGCCTTGCCGATTTCCTGCTCCACCTTGTGCTCGATGGGCAGGCCATGGCAGTCCCAGCCCGGTACATAGGGGGCATCGTACCCCTTGAAGCTGTGGGACTTGACGATCATGTCCTTGAGGATCTTGTTGACCGCGTGACCAATGTGAATGCTGCCGTTGGCATAGGGAGGGCCATCGTGAAGGATGAACTTGTCGCGGCCCTCACGCTGCTTGCGCAGGTTGCCGTAGACGTCCATCTCCTGCCAGCGCTTCAGCATCTCAGGCTCGCGCTTCGCCAGGTTACCGCGCATGGGGAAGGCGGTTTCAGGCAGATTCAACGTGTGCTTGTAGTCGCTCATAGTCTCTCGGTCAGTGTTGGTTGGCGACCGTGCCGTGGTCGGCGATCCACGCCCGGGCATCCTTGAGGTCCCGGGCGATCTGGTCTTTCAGTTCGTCAATGGAATCAAACTTGATCTCGTCCCGCAGCGGATGGCGGAACGAGACATCAATACGCTGGCCATAAAGTGTGCCAGCAAAGTCGAATATGTGCACTTCCAGCGAGGGCTGGCGACCATCAACCGTGGGCCGCAGACCAATGTTGGCCACCCCGTCCAGCTGACGGCCATCCGGCAGGGTCACCGCCACCACATACACGCCCTGCAACGGCGCCATGCGCCCCAGCAGGATATTCGCGGTCGGCGCCCCAATGGTTCGCCCAAGCTGACGGCCGTAGACCACCCTGCCGGTAATGGTGTAAGGGCGGCCCAGAAGCTGCCCGGCCAGTTCCAGCTGGTTATCCTGTAGCGCATGGCGAATGCGGGTGCTGCTGACCCGGTCGCCTTCAACCGTCACGGTACGGGTGTTTTCAACGGAGTACCCGGCCTTTTCCCCCACCTGCTGCAACAGGCGGAAATCGCCGGCCCGGTCGCAGCCGAAGCGGAAGTCATCCCCCACCACCAGGTGGCGCACTTTCAGCCCGTCGATCAGCACATCGTCGATAAAGCCCATGGCGGAGTAGCTGCGGAAGGTTTCATCAAATTTCAGGCAGAGCACGATGTCCACACCACTGGCCAGCAGGGTTTCGAATTTCTGGCGGAACCCCGTCAATCGGGGCGGCGCCTCGTCCCCCTGGAAGAATTCCCGGGGCTGCGGCTCGAACACCATGACCACGGACGGCACGCCCAGTTGGTCAGCCTTTTCCTTCACCTGCTCCAGGATGGTCTGATGCCCCAGGTGAACGCCATCGAAGTTACCCACGGTAGCGACACAGCCCTGCGACAGGACCGAATCCTCCCGGCGGGACAGCAGCTTGAGGTTGGTCAGCCCCCGAATCAGACGCATGCGTACTGCGAACCCTCTGTTGCAAGCTTGCCAGCAACCCTCGGGTCACTGGTGAGAAAACGCGCGATTATAACCTATCGACGGCGGAAATGTCTTACCCTCATGCCCACCAGGCCCAGGGCCACAAAGTAAGCCCCGGCACCCGCCGCCACCAGTATCGCCATATCCAGGGTACGGTCCACCCCGCTGGCCGCCAGCCACGATGGCACTGGCTGGCTCAGAACCAGGATAACCACGGCCAGCACGACGTTGGCCACCAGCAACTGGAGCAGGAACCGAACGGCCCCGGGCTGCGGCCGCCAGGCACCCTCCCGCGCCAGTCCACGCCACAGCAGCATGGCATTCAACCAGGCCGACAGTGACGTTGCCAGGGCCAGGCCGGCGTGGGCCAGAGGAAACACCAGCGCCAGATTGAAGACCATATTGGCCACCATGGCGATCACGCCGATCTTTACCGGCGTTTTGGTGTCCTCCCGGGCGAAGAACCCGGGGGCCAGCACCTTGATCAGCATGAACGCCAGCAGGCCCAGCGAATAGGCCCGCAGGCTCTGGGCCGACATGACCACATCGAGGTCCGTCACTGCACCGTAGTGGAACAGGGTCGCGATCAACGGTTCCGCCAGCAGCACCAACGCCAGTGCTGCCGGTACGCCAATCAGCAGCACCGCCCGCACCGCCCAGTCAACCGTGGCCGCGAAATCCTCCTTCGACTGCGCGGCGTGCTTGCGGGATAGATTGGGCAGGATCACCGTGCCGATGGCAATACCGAATACCCCCAGGGGCAGCTCCGACAGGCGGTCGGAATAATAGAGCCAGGATACGCTGCCGGTCTGCAGGAACGACGCCAGCACCGTATCCAGCAACAGGTTGATCTGACTGACCGAGACCCCGAACAGCGCCGGTGCCATCAGTTTGAGGATGCGAATGACACCCTCGTGCCGGTAATCCACCCGGGGGCGCGGCATCAGTCCCAGCCGCATCAGGAACGGCAACTGGAAGAAAAGCTGCAGGGCGCCGGCGATGAGCACCCCCCAGGCCAGCGCCATCACCGGCTCCTGCATTAACGGCGACAGGAAGATGGCGGCGCCGATCATGGCCAGGTTGAGCAGCACCGGGGTGAAGGCCGGCACCGCAAACCGGTCATAACTGTTGAGGATGGCACCGGCAAAGGCGGTCAGGGAGATCAGCAACAGATACGGGAAGGTAATCCGCAACATATCGCTGGCCAGGGCGAACTTGACCCCATCATCCAGGAAACCGGGGGCGAACAGACCAGTCAGCACCGGCGCCCCCAGCATCGCCACCAGGGTGACCGCCAGCAATATCAGCCCGAGACCCCCGGCCACGGCATTGATCAGCCCCCGGACCTCGCTGACGCTGCCATTCGTGAGGTAGGCAGACAGTACCGGTATAAACGCCTGGTTGAAGGCCCCTTCGGCAAACAGGCGACGCAGGAAGTTGGGGATCTTGAACGCCACGAAGAAGGCGTCGGCACTGGCACCAGCCCCGAAATACCGGGCAATGACCATATCCCGCACCAGACCCAGGACCCGGGACAGCATGGTCATCACGCCCACCACACCGGAGGAACGCAACAGGCCGGGTGCTCTTGAGGGTGGATTGGGGGCTTCCGGGGTTTCCGACTGACTCATTCAGACCGCTTCCTGTGGCAAGTGTCGCGGGAGTTTACCACAGGCTTTCGAGGCGCCGTGAAACCGGACAGGGGCCGGTCCCGCACTTGACATTGACGGCCTGTGGAGGCATGATTCCGCGTCATTTATTTTGACGCGTCAAATGCAGTGGGCGCGGCTACGATTGTCGGGGCGACGCCAGCAAGGCACCGCTCCCAGCGAATCCAGATTTTCACTCAGATTTTTCAGGAGTTACACGGTGGCAAATACCCCGCAAGCCAAGAAGCGCGCACGTCAGAACGAGAAGAACCGCAAGCACAATGCCAGCCTGCGTTCCATGGCGCGCACCTACATGAAGAAAGTTCAGACCAAGATCGACGCCGGCAACTACGAGGAAGCCCAGAAGGCCCTCCAGGAAGCCCAGCCGATCATGGACAGCATGGTCAACAAGGGCATCTTCGCCAAGAACAAGGTGGCCCGTCACAAGAGCCGCCTGAGCGCCAAGATCAAGGCCCTGAAAGCCTGATCCAGCCGCCTGGCGACACAAAAAACCCCGCTCAAGAGCGGGGTTTTTTATTACCCGGATTTCAGCGCCCGGCAACCGGTCACACCAGTACCAGGTTATCCCGGTGGATCAGTTCCTCATCGGACACGTAGCCCAGCACCTCGGCAATACGGTCACTGGAACGCCCGGCAATGGCCCTGGCTTCGTCGGAATCGTAGTTTATCAGCCCCCGGGCCACTTCCCGCCCCTCTTCATCCACACAGGACACCATCTCGCCCCGACGGAACTGGCCGGCGACCCCCTTCACCCCAACGGGTAACAGGCTTCGACCACCACTACAAAGCACTTTTACGGCGCCCGCGTCGATGGTGACCCGTCCCCTGGTCTGCAGATGGCTGGCCAGCCACTGTTTCCGCGCCGCGATGCGCCCCTGCTCCGGCAACAACAGGGTGCCCACTTCCTCCCCGGCCCGCAGTCGGCTGATCGCCCCTTCCAGACGACCACCGACAATGACAGTGAAGGCTCCGGACCGGGCCGCCAACCGGGCCGCCCTCAGCTTGGTCAGCATGCCGCCACGCCCGAGGGCGCCGGCGCCACCGCCAGCCATCACATCCAGCTCCGGGTCACCGGCAAGTCGCTCGGTCACCAGCTGGGCATCCTCGTACTTACGGGGATCCCGGTCGAACAGGCCGTCCTGGTCCGTCAGGATGATCAGCCCATCCGCCTCGATGAGATTTGCCACCAGGGCACCCAGGGTATCGTTGTCGCCGAAACGGATTTCATCGGTGACCACGGTGTCATTCTCGTTGACGATGGGAATGACCCCGAAATCCAGCAGGGTTCGGAGCGTACTGCGGGCATTCAGGTAGCGTTTGCGGTCGGACAGGTCATCGTGGGTCAGCAGGATCTGGGCGGCATGGCGGTCATGGCGGCGGAACTGGGCTTCCCAGGTCTGCACCAGGCCCATCTGGCCCACGGCGGCGGCGGCCTGCAATTCGTGCAGGTGCTCGGGGCGCTGCTTCCAGCCCAGCCGGGTCATGCCTTCGGCCACCGAGCCGGAGGATACCACCACCACCTCGACGCCCTCGCGGATCAGCTCCGCGACCTGATCCACCCACTGGGCCAGGGCAAGCACATCCAGCCCCCGGCCATCGTTGGTCAGGAGGGCGCTGCCAATCTTGATCACCAGGCGCCGGGCACGGCGCACCTGCACACGTTCACTCATGGTTACGGGGTCATTCCTGCTCGGGCCCAGCCAGGGCCGGATTATTCCGGGGCGTAGACCACCTCGACGTCGTAATCATCATCGTCGAAATCGTCATCATCGTCGTCTCGGGCGGCCCGCCGGGCAGCCTTCTCCTGCTGGATGCGGGCACGCGCCTCCTCATCCATCTGCCGGCGGCGCTCGGCCTCTTCCTCGGCCAGATCGGGGTTGTCCGCCTCTTCCCGGGCACGCTCCTCGATCCAGCGCATGACCGCCTGGGTCAGCTCCTTCGTACCTTCTCCGCTGATGGCCGAGATACGGAATACCGGCCCCTGCCAACCAAGCTCGTCGACAATGGCCTGGCAGTGGGCGTCACGCTCCTCTTCCGCCACCATGTCGACCTTGTTCAGCACCAGCCAGCGGTCACGGTTGGCGAGGGTCTCACTGAATTTCTCCAGCTCATGCTCGATGGCCTCCACCGCCTGTGCGGGAGAGGAGCCGTCGTAGGGCGCCACATCCACCAGGTGCAGCAGCAGACGGGTCCGCACCAGATGCTTCAGGAAGCGGATACCCAGGCCGGCGCCTTCAGCCGCACCTTCAATCAGGCCAGGGATATCGGCAATCACAAAGCTCTGGTGCGCCTGCACCTTGACCACACCAAGGTTGGGCACCAGCGTGGTGAACGGATAATTGGCCACCTTCGGCTTGGCCGCCGACACCGAGCGGATAAAGGTGGACTTACCAGCGTTGGGCATCCCCAGCAGCCCCACATCCGCCAGCACTTTCAGCTCAAGGCGCAGGTTGCGGACCTCCCCCTCGGAGCCCTTGGTGGTCTGGCGGGGCGCCCGGTTGACCGACGACTTGAAGCGGGTGTTGCCCAACCCGTGAAACCCACCCTGGGCCACTTTCAGCCGCTGACCGGCGCGGGTCAGGTCGCCCAGCACCTCATGGGTGTCCATATCCACCACGGTGGTCCCCACCGGAACCGGCAGCTCGAGCTCATCGCCCTTGATGCCGGTACAGTTACGACCGGAACCCGGCTGACCGTTCTGGGCCTTGTGCTTGCGCTGGAAGCGGTAGTCGATCAGCGTGTTCAGGGATTCATCGGCCACCAGGTATACCGAGCCGCCATCGCCGCCGTCGCCACCATCGGGGCCGCCCTTGGGCACATACTTCTCCCGCCGGAAACTGAGGCAGCCATGACCGCCCTTGCCGGCTTCAACGATAATGGTGGCTTCGTCTACAAATTTCATGGTTCAACCTATTGCGCCCTGCGCATAAACGAAAAAACCCCGCAGGCTCTGGCTCCTGCCGGCCGTTAGCCGGGCAGAAAACCTCAAAGCTTTGCGGGGTTTTTGCCGGCCCTGTTATCAAATGATATCAGAGCCGGGCATCACCGCGACTTACGCCGCCGGAACGATGCTTACAAACTTGCGACCCTCGGGGCCCTTGGTCTCGAACTTCACCTGACCGTCCGCCGTTGCGAACAGGGTGTGGTCCTTGCCCAGGCCAACGTTGGCGCCTGCGTGGAAACGAGTGCCGCGCTGACGAACAATGATGCTGCCTGCAGAAACGGCTTCACCACCGAAGCGCTTCACACCAAGTCGTTTCGACTCGGAATCGCGACCGTTACGGGTACTACCTGCTGCCTTTTTATGAGCCATTACCAGCCTCCTCTTTCAGGGGGTACGTCAAGGACCTCAGCCCTTGATACCCGTGATCTTGACTTCAGTGAACCACTGACGGTGGCCCTGACGCTTCATGTGGTGCTTACGACGACGGAACTTGATGATCTGGACCTTGTCGTGACGACCGTGGCTGACCACCTCGGCGGTCACCTTGGCGCCATCCACAACCGGGGCACCAACCTTGATGTCGTCGCCGTTGCCAACCAGCAGAACACGATCAAACTCAACGTTGCCGCCGGTTTCCACTTCCAGCTTTTCCAGCTTCAGTGTTTCGCCTTCCTGAACGCGGTGCTGTTTGCCACCGCTAACAATAACTGCGTACATGTGTACCTTCTCCGCGATTGACCCATCCCTGCTCTTATCCACCTGGTTCTAAGGGAAGCGCTCTGGCAACCCTATAGCAGGGAGCGCAGGTTGGGATGAGTTAGGGCGCGTGATTGTACGAAAAGCTGTCACCCTTTACAAGGGAGGCTCTGTATAACTCCGGATCACCTCTGGCCTACAGGGATGGTTCTGATCAAGGCGCGACGTTGCAGGAAGGCTGGTTGCCTTTCAATACGTCGCAACGCCGAGCAGGGCCATCCCTGTAGGCCCCGGAGGGCGCGTCCTGGAGCCTGCATCTGCTGCGTTACGGGCCTTGCCAAGGGCTACGGCCATTGGCTACGCCCCGTGCCTTGCATCTACAGGCTCCAGGACGCGCAGAGGCGATTCAGAGTTATACAGAGCCTCCCGCGCCAAGTTGACACTGATGTCGGCAATACCTAGCATTGCCGCGACCTGCCTGTTTTACCAGACAAATCACTTTCAGGGGACCGGACAGCCGCATGACTGCCCAGCGTATACACGACACCGTCGCGGACGACTTTGCCCGCGTCAACGATCTGATCATCAAGCGGCTTTCCTCCGATGTCCCCCTGGTGGAAAAGATTGCCCAGTACATTATCGAAAGCGGCGGTAAACGCCTGAGACCATTACTGGTTTTACTCTCCAGCCGGGCCGTCGGCTACGACCGGGATGAGCATCTGAAACTCGCTGCGGTGATCGAGTTCCTGCATACCGCCACCCTGCTGCATGACGATGTAGTGGACACGTCGGACATGCGACGGGGCCGCAGCACTGCCAATGCCCGCTGGGGAAATGCGCCCAGCGTACTGGTAGGGGATTTCCTCTATGCCCGGGCTTTCGAGATGATGGTGGAGCTGAAAAGCCTGCCGATTATGGAGATTCTATCCCACGCCACGGCGGTCATCGCCGAGGGCGAGGTGCTTCAGCTAATGAATGTGAAGAACCCGGACGTGAACGAGGACAAGTACATGGAGGTCATCCACAACAAGACCGCCATGCTGTTCGAGGCCGCGTCCCATACCGGCGCCCTGTTGGCCGGTGCCAACGAGCAACAGGAGAAGTCCCTCAGGGATTACGGCAAACACCTGGGTCTGGCTTTCCAGCTGGTGGACGATGCCCTGGACTACACCGGCAATGCCGATGCCATGGGCAAGAACGTGGGGGATGACCTGGCGGAAGGCAAACCCACCCTGCCGCTGATCCAAGCCATGGCCAATAGCAGCGAGGAGGACAGGCAACTGATCCGTAACGCGATCCGTAAGGGTGGTCTGGATGACTTGCCTAGAATCCTTGAGATCGTCAAGGAATCCGGTGCCTTGGAGTACACCATGGCAAAGGCGCGGGAACAGGCACAACTGGCCCTGAAATGCGCCGAAAAGCTCCCTGACACCCCTCACACCCAGGCGCTGAATCTGCTGACCGAATTGGCTGTTGAGCGGGTTAGCTAGTTAATTCTTGATTAGCGGGCAGGCCATGGGGGGAGGGGGCGTTCTCCGCCGCAATTCACGGCAGTCCCTATGCCGACCTTGCTACCGCGCCATCCCTGGCGCTGCTACGAAAGCCCCCTCCCCCCATGGCCGTCGAAATTTGGCTGCAATACGCCCTACCAACCAACCGAAGGTCGGCCCACGACAAGAACTCCGAGAAACTCCAGTCGGCATTGCACCCAACCCGGAGGACTGTGGGGTGGAGGTGTTTTCGTAGCAGCGCCAGGGGTGAGGCAAGCGGTTATGGAGCGAAGCTCCATGCGCAGACGAACGCCGACCATCTATGATGGTTGGCCGGGCTGAGCGCGGTGCAAGGTCGGTCCATGGAAGGACCGTGAATTGCAGCGGAGAAAGCACCCCCTCCCCACAGTCCTTCCCCAAAGCACAAAGGCTACTTACCCCTTAACCCAACAAAGAACGCCCATGGGGCTCATCGAAATCCAGCTCCGGCCCCACCGGCACGATCTGGGTAGGATTGATGGTCCGCTGGCTGACATAGTAATGCCGCTTGATCTGCTCAATGTCGACAGTGCCCGAAACACCGGCAACCTGATAGAGATCCTTCACATACCCCGACAGCGCCGGATAATCCCCGATACGCTGGCGATTGCACTTGAAGTGACTGAAATATACCGCATCGAACCGGATCAGCGTCGTGAACAGACGCCAGTCCGCCTCGGTCAGTTGGTCACCCACCAGGTACCGCTGGGCCGTCAGGCGCTCCTCAAGCCAGTCCAGGGACTCGAAGAGGGCGTTATAGGCCTCCTCGTACTTGTCCTGCGCCGTTGCGAAGCCCGCCTTGTAAACACCGTTATTGACCGTGTGATAGACCCGCTCATTCACCTGCTCGATCTCGTCACGCAGCGGCTCTGGATAGAAATCCAGATCATGCCGCACACCGTCCAGCCCATCGAACGCTGAATTGAGCATGCGGATGATATCCGCGGACTCATTGCTGACAATGGTTTCCTCCTGCCGGTCCCACAGGGTCGGCACCGTGACGCGACCGCTGTAGTCCGGGGCGGCCCTCGTATAGACCTCATGCAGGAAGCGGGCGTTATTGACGTGATCCCGGTGACGCCCATCGTCAGGCCGGAATTCCCAGCCGTTTTCCACCATGTCCGGGTGTACGACGGATACCGAGATATGCGACTCCAACCCCTTCAGCTTGCGAAAGATCAGGGTTCGATGGGCCCAGGGGCAGGCCATGGACACGTACAGATGATAACGACCGGATTCCGCCGGAAATCCGCCTTTACCTGCCGGCCCCGGGGAACCATCCGCCGTCACCCAGTTACGGAAGCGGGCTGCCTCCCGTTCAAATTTACCGCCCGTCTTGTCGGTGTCATACCATTGGTCGTGCCATTTGCCATCTACCAGCAATCCCATTTCGTTGTCCCCTTGCGGTGTTAGCCACGGAAGAACACGGAACAAAGATTAAAAGATACTGTTAGCCACGGACACTCACGAACAAAAACCCAGAAATGTTATTCCTATGTCCGTGAGCGTCCGTAGCAAAAAACCTTTATGCTTTTTTTATTTTTCCGTGTTGTTCCGTGGATTCAGTGGCAGAAAAGTCACTAATCAATGGCAGACAGCTTAGCCACCACCCTGCTACCCTCCAAGCAATCAATTCTGGCCATCACCTTCAGATTATTCGAACATGCATACAGCCATTACCATTGACGCCCTGAAAGTGCTTGATGCCATTGACCGCAAGGGCAGCTTTGCCGGGGCCGCCAGTGAACTTTTCCGGGTGCCTTCGGCCATCAGTTACACCGTCCAGAAGCTGGAAGAGGACCTGGACGTGGAAATTTTTGACCGTAGCGGCCATCGCGCCACCCTGACGCCAGCAGGGCGATACCTGCTCAATGAGGGCCGGTCCCTGCTGGAAGCCACCGAAGCCCTGGCCCATACCACCCGCCAGGTGGCCCAGGGTTGGGAAACCCGACTCAGGATCGGCTTCAATTCGTTGTTGCCCGCCGAGGTCACCTTCCCGGTCATCCGGGAGTTCTATGGGCTGGGCATTCCGGTGGAGGTGCAACTGGTGGAGGAGGTCTTCACGGGGACCTGGGACGCCCTGCAAAGCCGACGGGTGGACCTGGCCATCGGTGCCGACCAGATGAGCCGCCCCGCCGGAGCCTTTGCCACCCGCAGCCTCGGTCGGATTCCCTGGGTGTTTGCGGTGGCAGCCGATCACCCGTTGGCGAACGCCGACTCACCACTGACAGAAGACCAGATCGCCCATTACCCGGCGGCGGTGGCGGCGGACAGCTCTCGCTCCCTGCCCCCCGGAAGCGCCGGCATCTTCAGGCGCCAGCAGACCATCACCGTGACCAATGTGGACCAGAAGATTGCCCTGCAGGAAGCGGGGCTTGGGGTGGGCTGGCTTCCCCGGTACCGGATTCGCCGGCAACTGGCGGAGGAAACACTGGTGGAGAAAACGGTGGACGCTGCCAGAGAACCGATACCGGTGCATATTGCCCGCCGCAACGAGGAGCAGGGCAAGGCCTCAACATGGTTCTGGGAGCGGCTCAGCCAGCCCGAGCTCTATCGGGACTGGCTGGATATCGAATAGGCCCTAGTGTCCCGTCTGGGTAATTCGTTAACCTACTGCGTGACGCTGGGGCTTCTGGCCAAGGCGCCAGTCCGCCGGTGTGGTGGTTCCACATCAAGGGCTGG
>NZ_JAVVLT010000092.1:0-2039 GCF_036224885.1 Marinobacter sp. OP 3.4 | reverse complement strand
AACAGGGACGTTTTTGAAGAGCCTCCATGGATGGATTCACGGCGTGTCCCGGAAAAGGTTATCGCCTCGCAGGCCAGGCACGGAATACCAGTCCTACAAGACTGAGACACTGGGGCTAGCGCCTGAAGCGATACCGTTTTCCAGGACACGCCCGGCAAGTACATCCCTGTAGGGCTCGACGAGCGCCGTCCCTGGCGCTCGACGGTCCAGAAAAAGGTCCCCGAACCGGGCGCCCCCGGACTGTCTTCGTGTCTATTAGAAGAGATTTTCATATCCAGTAGCAGGAGTAATGTGATGAATCTGAAGAAAACCCTGATTGGCCTGACCGCTGTCGCGGCCTTTTCCGGCGTGCAGGCGGAAGAAACCCTGTCCGTGGCGGCGACTGCCGTGCCGCACGCCGAGATCCTGGAGTTCGTCCAGCCGACCCTGAAAGAGCAGGGTGTGGACCTGCAGGTGAAGGTGTTCACCGACTACGTGCAGCCGAACATCCAGGTGGACCAGAAGCGGATGGACGCGAACTTCTTCCAGCACCAGCCGTACCTGGATGAGTTCAACGATGGCCGTGGAACCGATCTGGTGACCGTGACCGGTGTCCATGTGGAGCCGTTTGGGGCCTATTCCCAGAAGGTGGATTCCCTGGAGGCGCTTGAGGACGGTGCCACCGTGGCCATTCCCAACGATCCCACCAACGGTGGTCGTGCCCTCCTGCTGCTGCAGGATGCTGGCCTGATTACCCTGGAAGACGAGAGCAAGATCACCGCCACCCCGCGAGATATTGCCGAGAATCCGAAGAACCTGGACTTCAAGGAGCTGGAAGCGGCCACCCTGCCCCGTATCCTGAACCAGGTGGATCTGGCGCTGATCAACACCAACTACGCCCTGGAAGCCGGTCTGAACCCGTCCGAGGATGCGCTGGTGATTGAGGGGGCCAACTCTCCCTACGTGAACATCCTGGTGGCCCGCCCGGACAACAAGGATTCCGACGCCATGCAGAAGCTGGCGGAGGCCCTGAACTCCGAAGCGGTTCGGGAGTTCATCAACGAAAACTACGAAGGCGCGGTTGTGCCGGCATTCTGAAGCCGGTCCCCGTCATTGGCTCCGGTAAGTCGGAGCAGGCAGTAGAAAGCCGGCCAGGTTTCCCTGGCCGGCTTTTTTGTGCGCCATTAACGGCGCTGCCATCCCTGGCGGGTCGAATGGGTAAGCCTGGGGCTTACTCGCCGGACCAGTTGGATTTGGGGTCCGGGGTCATGCGCAGGTAGGACCGGACGGCCTTGTAGCCTTTCGGGAAGCGCTCCTTGATCTCGTCCTCGTCCTGCAGGGAGGGCACGATGACCACGTCGTCGCCACGCTCCCAGTTGCCCGGGGTGGCTACCTTGTGGCTGTCGGTCAGTTGCAGGGAGTCCACCACCCGCAGCACTTCGTTGAAGTTGCGTCCGGTGCTGGCCGGGTAGGTGATGATCAGGCGGATCTTCTTGTTCGGGTCGATCACGAAAAGGGACCGGACCGTCATGCTGTCATCGGCGTTGGGGTGGATCATGTTGTACAGTTCGGACACCTTGCGGTCCTGGTCCGCGATGATCGGGAAGTTGACTTCGCAGCCCTGGGTGTCGTTGATGTCCTTGATCCACTCCCGGTGGGAGTCCGCCGGGTCCACGCTCAGGGCGATGGCCTTGACGTTGCGCTTGGCGAACTCGTCCTTCAGTTTCGCGGTCAGGCCCAGTTCCGTGGTGCACACCGGGGTGAAGTCCGCCGGGTGTGAGAACAGGATGCCCCAGCCGTCGCCCAGCCACTCGTGAAAGCGGATGGTGCCTTCGCTGCTGTCCTGTTCAAAATCCGGTGCGGTGTCACCTAGACGTAAACTCATACCTTCTCCTCCATTGTTGGTACTGCGACCAGCAGGCATCTGCATGGTCCATCGTGTTGGCGATGTTCAGGCTTCCGTTCTTGTCCGGTTCAGGGATTTCCTCCGGAAGTCTTTGGTTTACTAGTGTCCCGTCCGGGTAATTCGTTAGCCTACTGAGCCACTGAGGGCCTTGAGA
>NZ_JAVVLT010000091.1:0-2083 GCF_036224885.1 Marinobacter sp. OP 3.4 | reverse complement strand
GCTCAGCGCCGTCAAGATTGCCCGCAAGCTGCAAGCGAAGGTTGGTGAGTTACCGGCCTCGGACCGTTCCATTCGCCGCTATGTGCGGGTGCTCAAGGAGGAAGTCGCCTCGGCTCAGATGCGCTACTACGAGCCTATCCTGGATGATGTGCCCGGTGTTCAGTGTCAGGTGGACCCCGGTGAGTTGCGCGGTGTGCTGATTGGTGGCGAAGAGCGTACGCTGCACTTCGTGGTGTTCGTGCTGTCCTACTCGCGGCTGATGTACGTGGGCCTGGCCTTCCGCCCTCTGGACACCCAGACCTTTATCCAGCTCCACGATGAAGCCCTGCGGTACTTTGGTGGCCTGCCGGAGGAATGCGTTTACGATCAGACCAAGCTGGTGGTGATCAACGAGCAGTACCGGGAACTGACCCTCAACCAACGGTTCCATGAGTATGCCACCACGGCCGGGTTCCGGATCCATGCCTGTGAAGGCTATGACCCGGAGAGCAAGGGCAAGGTGGAGGCCGGCGTAAAATACGTCAAGCAGGATTGCCTCTACGGCGAAGTCTTCCGGGATCAGGAACACGTGCGTCAGCACGTGCAGGACTGGGTTGAGAGTGTGGCCAATGTCCGCATCCACGGCACCACCGGCGAGCCGCCGCGGGAGCGGTTCGAACGGGATGAGCGAGAACGCCTTGAGGCTTACCTGTCACCAGCTTGCGTGCAGTCTGTGGCCCACGAGACACGGCGGGCCGACAAGACCGGCCTGGTCGCCTGGAAGGCGAATAAATACTCCGTGCCCATGGCCTGGCAACAGGCCCGGGTAGGCGTTCTGGAGTCCGGTGGCCAGCTCCACATCAGCGACCTGGACACCGGCGACGTCATTGCCAGCCACGCCCTGTGCTCCGACAAGGGCAAGGTGATCAAGAACACCCATCACTACCGGGATCATGCCCAGCGCGTGAGCAAGCTGGAAGCCGACATCAGCGCCCTGATCGGCAGTGAGGTCGGGCAACGGTTGTGCCAGCAACTCAAGTGTTCCGAGCCCAAGGTCTACAAAGACCAGTTGGTGGCTGCCCGTGACCTGCTCAAGCGCCACGAACCCGTGGATCCCGTGTTGATTACGACGCTGGCAGAGCGTCCCGGCATGACCGCCACACGACTACAAAGCTACCTTGAAGCGGCCCAAGCCGCCGTCCTCCGGGAACGGCAGCCGGAACCGCTGCCAGAACCCAAGGAAGCACTGGACCTGAGTGCTTACCGTCGTGTTGGCCACTCCAGCGGCCAGGGGGTGACCCATGAGCCAGCTTGAACAGACCGTGTCCCGTTACCGCAGTCTGCGCCTGAGCGCAGCAGCCGATGAGCTGACCAACTTACTGGCGGAGGCAGAAGCCAACGAGATGTCCTACCTGAGCTTCGCGGACCGGCTTGCCGAACACGAACTGATCCAGCGCCAGGACAAACGCATTCGCCGGAACCGGAAGATGGCCGCGTTCCCCGCCGATAAGCGCCTGGAGGGCTTCGACTACCGGCACCAGACCACCATTAACAAGCGCCAGGTCAATGCCTTGCTGGACTTCCAGTTCATCGACGAGCGGAACAACCTGGTGTTCATCGGCCCGCCCGGTGTCGGCAAGACCCACCTGGCCATCGGGATCGGCCATAAGGCGGTGGAAGCCGGTTACCGGGTGTTGTTCCGCAATGCCCTGGATCTGGTGGAAGAGCTGGAGCTGGCCGAGATGAAAGGGGAGCTGAAAAAGCGGGTCAGCCAGTTGGCCAAATACGACCTGCTGATCATCGACGAACTGGGCTATCTACCCATGACCCGGCAGGCCCGCTACAACCTGTTCCAACTGATCAACAGTCTGTACGAATACCGGTCCATCATCCTGACCACCAACAAGGACTTCACCAGTTGGGGCGAGTTCTTCCACGACGACAACGTGGCGGTGCCGATCATTGACCGGGTCATCCACCACTCACACATCTTTATGCTGGGAGGGGAAAGCTATCGGCTGAAGCAGAAAACCACGAACTAGACTATGAAAGGTGGGTCAATTTTATTGGCCAAAGGTGGGTCAAAATAAATGGCCATTGACAG
>NZ_JAVVLT010000090.1:0-41678 GCF_036224885.1 Marinobacter sp. OP 3.4 | reverse complement strand
AGGAGCTGGCACGGCTGGGCGAGCGGCTGCGTGAACTGGTCTCACAGTTCCGGGTGTAGCCGCTACCCGCCAGGGGTGGTTCAGGCGGTGTCCTGAACCAACACCCGATTGCGGCCCGCTTCCTTGGCCCGATACAGGGCCCGGTCAGCCATCTTGAACAGGTTTTCCCGATCCGAGGCGTGATCGGGAACCACCGCCAGTCCGGCGGAAAACGTCAGGTTCCCGGGTTCGCCGGCTCCGAAATCCAGTTCAGAGAAGGCCGTCAGCAACCGTTCGATAACCTCCCGGCCCCGGGTGGCATCCAGCCCTGGCAACACCAGTACGAACTCCTCTCCCCCGAAACGGGCGGCCACGTCGTGCTTACGACTGCCTTCCTGCAGCAGCCGGGCAAGCGCGACCAGAATCCGGTCGCCCACATCGTGCCCCCAGTTGTCGTTCACCTGCTTGAAATGGTCCAGATCCATGACGCAGAAACTCAGGGGCTGCTGTTCCCGCAGTGCCCGGGGAATCTCCCGCTCCAGTACCTCGTCCAGCCAGCGGCGGTTGTACAGTCCGGTCAGGGGATCCCGGATGGATTCCTCCTTCAGGGCCCGGCGCAGGGCCTCGTTGTCGGCAAGCTGCTGTCGCAGGGAATCTTCCACCGCCTTGAGCTCGGTGACATCCCGGAAGCCATAGACGTACCCCTTCACCTGATTACGACGGTTCCTGAGTTCGGTTCGCCGGACATTCAAGTCCCAGTGCCTGCCATCCTCGCCGTCCGATGATGCCAGGGTGAACTCCTCGGCCGGGGGGCCTTCCTGAAACAGATCCGGCAACGCTTGCTGCAATACAACACCCCGGGAAACATCCACCCCGGCCATTGAGAACATCTCCTGCGCCGCCGGATTACGGTCCAGTAGACGCCCACGGGTATCGGTGACCAGCACCCCGTCCGCCATTCGTTCGAACACCAGGGAGCGGGCGACCGGCATCAGATCGAGAAACCCTTCCCGGCGGATGTTGAGCGCCATGATCAGGGACGCCACCACAAACCCGAACGGGCTGAGATCCAGTTTGCCCCAGGACTCCGGCATCCACTGCATGATGGTCACCACATTCATCACCAGCACCACCGTATTCCCTGCCAGGAACAATAACGCCTGGCGACGGTACTGGGGGTTCTGGATAGCAAAGCGGATCAGCAGAGAATAGGCGATGAACATCAGGATGTACGAGTAAAGGGCATGCAGCCAGAACGCCGGCCCACCCTTGAAGGTGTTCTTGCCGCCAGGCTCAAAGCCTCCCATGAACCACTGGTGTCCCATACCCTCAGTGAAATTGGCGATCATGCACAGCACCGGAATCACTGACAGCAATGCAATGAAACGGGGGCCAATTCGCTGCCGGTAGCCCGTATACTGCAATACGAAGATGATCAGGGCCGCCGGCAGAACCACCACACCCACGAACATCAGGCGGAACCAGAATAGCGGGTCGTTGAACAGGGTTGGAACCACGTCGGGGTGACGAACATGCAGAATCAGCAGGGCGTAGCAGAACGTCCACCAGCTCAGCCCGCCCATCAACACGGCGATGGCAGGAGCAGTGCGAACCTCCCGCCGGTGCCAGGCAAAGATCATCATACCCAGCGTCACCAGACAGGACACAAACAGTGCCGTAACGAACAGCATTCCACCCGCTCCCTAGTGTCCCTTAATATAAGTTCGCAGCGTTTCAGCGTGCCATACAAAGCCCTTGGCGAGGCGCGGTTCGCCGGGAATGGCCGGAGCCCTTGCCAAGAGCCGCAACACTGCCAGGGGCTTTGTATGGCGCGCCCTTCGGGAGGCTGTGTCAGGCCTTGCTACGGTGTTGGGTCCCTTGGCAATAGAACCACTATTCCCGGCGGAACGCGCCTTGTAGTAAGGCCTGACACAGCCTCTGAAATGCTGCGAACTTATGTTAAGGGACACTAACTTCATGGCCAAATTGCCAAATGGATTGTTGTTTTTATGTTGAATATGCTGGAAAGTCGTACTCATTTACGAGACGTTACCGGTGAAGGTATCGTCCAAAAATAGAGCGCTGGCTCTATTTCAACAGAAACATGTAGTATATGTAACAAAAACAATGTCAAAAAAGGTAGCGACGCCAGCGCGTTTGACGCCTTTTTAGTGCCAGAAGTGAGACCTCCGTGGCAGTTACACATTCTCCGCTACAGCGCGAACTCCAAAAGACCCGCAAGCGCTCTTCCGGAGCCACTCCGGAAGATGCGTTCTACAAGGCCCGTCGCATCTGGCTCAAGGGAGAGCGGCTCCATCTGGCTGACCTGGCGGAGGAACTGGGCATTGGCCGTGCCACCCTGTTCCGCTGGGTCGGCAACAAGGATCTGCTGCTTGGCGATATCCTCTGGTCGCTCTACCTGCCAATCCGCAATTCCATCGTCGCGTCCACATCCGGCACCGGTGTCGATTTCATTGTCGAAGTCTATCGGCGGATCAACATCGAACTGATAACCGCTAAACCGTTGCAGGAGTTCGTCAAGCAGGACCCGGAACATGCCCTCCGGGTACTCACGTCGTCCGCCTCGACCATGCACGGACGGGTGGTGGAAGTGAACACGGTCATGATCCAGGATCAGATCGACAAGGGTTACCTGGAAAGGCCACCGATGCGAGTGGAAAGCCTGTCCTACTTCATGGTTCGTCTGGCTGAATCCTGCCTGTACTCCGATGTCATCCTCGGTCGCAAACCGAATATCGAGGAAGTGGAGGAAGCCTGCCTGGCGGTGCGGATACTGCTTGGGGGCAAGCCCTGAGAGCATGCCCCTCAGGTCGGCAGGGTGTTTCGGGACACGCCGTCAATCCATCCATGGAGGCTCTTCAAAAACGTCCCTGTTTTTGAAGGTCCCGAAACACCCTGCCGACCTGAGGGCCCCCGAGTTCTGTCATTGACGATTGCAGCCAGGACAGATCAAGCCTGTGGTCATCATCCACATCGGGAAAAGGCATCACATATTGGAACGGTGCTGGGCTCCATCCACGGGAATACAGGCTCCGGTGACCCAGCTTGCGGCGTCCGACGCCAGGAACACCGCCACGTTAGCCACCTCTTCCGGTTTGCCGAAACGCCCCCAGGGAATACGCTGCAACGTGCTGTGATAGCGGGGTGAGTTGGCCTTCTCCGCCTTGTCCCAGACGCCCCCCGGAAACTTGATGGAGCCCGGGGCAATGCTGTTGACCCGGATGCCATCGACGCCATGGTCCACCGCCAGCGACTTGGCATAGCTGATCAACGCGGCCTTGGTAGCGGCATAGGGCTGGGTGGTGCCCACCTCGATACCAGAGATGGACGACAGGATGATGATATTGCCGCTGCCGGCTTCCTTCATCCAGGGCAGTACCTTGTCCACGGCGCGCACGGTGGACATCAGGTCCAGGGTGACGTTGGCGTCCCAGGCCTTCAGGTCGTTGCCGGCGCCGAGGGCGGAGACGTTGCTGACCAGGATATCGACACTGCCGAGCTCCCGGCGGGCATTATCCAGGAAAGCGTCAAGGCTGTCCTTGTCGCCGACATCACAGGCTTCCCGGTAGCCATTCACATCCAACGCCTGGATTTCCTTCAGCGTTTCATCCAGCGGTCCTTCACTGCGGGCGCAGATGGCTACGTTAACGCCTTCCGCTGCCAGCGCCAGGGCGATGGAGCGACCAATACCTTTGCTACCGCCGGTGACGACGGCGTTCTTGCCTTTCAGACCCATTTCCACGGGGATAGCTCCTTTATTGTATATATTTGCCACGGAATGGAAGAACACGGAAAGAAAAGATGAAAAGATTTCGTGGCTGATAACGTCTTTATCTTTTGCTTTTTCCGTGTTCTTCCGTGGATTCCGTGACCAACCCTTAAAGATTAATGACCGCCATGGTGATGCGGGATACGCACACCAGCTTGCCGTCCTCGGTCTCGATGCGGATCTCCCAGACCTGGGTGGAACCACCAATGTGCAGCGGACGGGCGGTACCATGGACCCAGCCGGACCTGACCGAGCGAACGTGGTTGGCATTGATCTCCAGACCCACACCCGCGGTGCCCTCTTTCCTCACGCAATGGTTGGCCGCGACACTCCCAAGGGTTTCCGCCAGCACCACGGAAGCCCCGCCGTGCAGAATGCCGAAGGGCTGCACGGTGCGCTTGTCCACGGGCATACGGGCGCTGATAAAGTCATCACCCGCCTCCGTAAACTCGATACCCATGTTCTCCACGGCGGTGTTCCTGACCCGCTCCTGCATGCTTTCCACGGTGGGGATGGTGGTCCAGATACTGCTCACTGATCGTTCCTCTTTTTACTGGAGGGTTGAAGGATGGTTCGGGTACACAACGTAAAACGGGCACTCCCCGGCGGGAAATGCCCGTATTTCGTTAGCCTTCTATATTTACCCCGAAGGGCAGGCTATTACAACTGCAGGGCGCGAACCTCGAGGAACTCCTCCAGGCCCCACTTGCCGAACTCACGACCAACGCCGGAGTGGCCAAAGCCGCCGAACGGCGCCAGCGGGTTGAAGGCACCACCGTTGACGAACACCTGACCGGTGCGCATCTTGCCGGCGATTTTCTTCGCCTTTTCCTGATCGCCGGAGAAAACCGCACCGGACAGGCCGTACTCCGTGCCGTTGGCAATGCGGATCGCCTCTTCCTCGGTCTCGTAGGGAATGATGCACAGTACCGGACCGAAGATTTCCTCCTGGGCGATGCGGCTGTCAGGCTTGACGTTACCGAACACCGTGGCCTTGACGAAGTATCCGTCTTCCAGACCTTCCGGCGCCTCGGCACCGCCGGCCACCAGGGTGGCACCTTCCTCGATGCCCAGCTTGATATAGTCACGCACCTTGTTCAGCTGGTCTGCGGACGCCAGCGGGCCCAGACGGGTGTTTTCATCCATCGGATCGCCCGGGGTCATGGCAGCGGCAACGGCACCGGCGATTTCACAGGCCTCATCATGCTGGTCCTTGTGCACCAGCATGCGGGTCAGCGCGGTACAGGTCTGGCCACTGTTCAGCAGGCAGTTGGTCATGGTGCCCTTGACGGAAGCCTTCAGATCCGCGTCCGGCAGGATGATGGAGGCTGACTTGCCACCCATTTCCAGCGCATACCGCTTGAAGTCGTCCGCCGCGGCGTGGGCGATCAGGTGACCGGTACGGGTGGAGCCCGTGAAGGATACCATGCGCACTTTCGGGTGTTTGATCAGGGTGTCGCCCACTTCCTGGCCGAGACCACAGACCATGTTGAACACGCCCTTGGGCAGATCGGTGCCATCCAGGATCTCAGCCAGAATGAAGGCACTCTGCGGGGAAACTTCACTGGGCTTGAGCACGATGGTGCAACCCGCAGCCAGTGCCGGTACCACTTTCAGGATCACCTGGTGCAGCGGGTAGTTCCAGGGGGTGATACAGCCCACCACGCCCACCGGCGCGTACTGCACCTCGGAGTTTCCGGACTGCTCGGTAAACGGGTAGTCCGGCAGCATGTCCAGGTAGGTTTCGGTGACCTTGATGGGCATACCGGCCTGGATCATACCGGCCAGCTTGATGGGCATACCCACTTCTTTGGACACCGCCTGGGCGATTTCCGGTGCCCGTTTCTGCAGGCCCTCGTGCAGCTGCTTTATCACCTTGATGCGCTGCTCAAGCGGAGTTTCACTCCAGCTGTCAAAGGCGGCCTCGGCGGCGTCGATGGCCTGCTCCATGGCAGCCCGGTCAGAGGACGGTACTTTGGCAATCACCTCGCCGTGGGTACCTTCATGCACATCGATGGTCTCGCCGGACCAGTCGACCCATTGGCCGTTGATGTAGTTCTTGCTCAGGTTGTTCATTCGTTGTGCTCCTTATCGGGAGTCGCTTTTGTTGAATGCTCAGGCCACAGGCGTTAGTCGAAAATGATCACGCCACGGGCGTTCTTGCCTTCCAGCATGTCCTCGAAAGCCTGCGGTGCCTCGTCGATGCTGTAGGTCTGGGTAATCAGCTCATCCAGTTTCAGGCGATTGGCCTTGTACAGGTTGAGGATTTTCGGGAAATCGTACTGTGGCCGGGCGGAACCCAGCCAGCTGCCCTTGAGGGTACGCTCATCCGCCGGCAGGGCGAAGGTGCTAATGGAGGTCTTGTCCTTCATGTCGGCAACGCCGACCACCACCACGGTACCGGCACGGCCCAGGGCCTTGTAGGCCTGTTCCACCACCTTGCCATTGCCGACGCATTCGAAGGCATAGTCCACGCCACCAGCGCTCAGTTTCTTGATGGCCTTGCTGACGTCTTCCACCTCATTGATGTTGATGGTGTGGGTGGCGCCGAACTCTCTGGCCATCTCCAGCTTCTTCTCGTTGGTGTCCACCGCAATGACCATTTCGGCACCGGCGGTGACACAACCCTGGATGGCGTTCAGACCCACACCACCGATGCCAAATACGGCGGCCCGGGAACCCGGCTCCAGGTCCGCGGTATTGAACACTGCACCGACACCGGTAATCACGGCACAGCCCACCAGGGCCGCGCTGGGCAGTGACACGCCTTCATCGATCTTCACACAGTTGTCTTCGTGCAGGGTGGCATACTCGGCCATGACACCGCAGGCGCCGAACACGTACAGGTCCTCGCCATCCTTGCCGTGGGTACGAACGGTACCGTCCGGAAGGGTCACCATGGACTTCTTGGCGTTCTCGCACAGCACCGGGCGACCCCGGACGCAGTTGCGGCACTTGCCACACATGGTGATGAAGGTGCTGACCACGTAATCGCCCTCTTTCAGGTCGGTCACGCCCTCGCCCACATCCACCACCACACCGGCGGCTTCATGGCCAACCACCAGGGGCGGCGGGTACTGGATCTTGCCCGTGGTGGCGGAATGGTCACTGTGGCAGACACCACAGGCGGCCACCTTGATGGTGACCTCGCCCCGCTTGGGGGGATCCACGGTGATGGTTTCCACCTGAACAGGCTTGCCCCATTCGCGGCAAACAACAGCTTTCGCCTGACGGCTCATGGTGTATCTCTCCTGTTTGATAAGTCTTTACGGTCGAAAAAAACAGGTCAGAAGCTTTCCGCTTCCATATCCAGGGCAGAGGTATCCACCTCTCCCAGCAATTGGGCCAGCCCATGGACCCTGGGCAATTCGTAACGGCTGAAGAAATCGCAGGCCTTCAGCTTGCCCCGGTAAAATGCTTCCGGTTGCGGGCCACCGTTATCCAGTGCACTGGATGCCACCAGGCCCTGACGCAGCCAGAGCCAGCCCACCACCATATGTCCGAAGGCTTCAAGATACAGGGACGCGTTGGCGAGCGCACGTTCCACCTGCCCCTCCTTCCTGATCGCCTGGATTTTATCGGTTGCCTCAGTCAACAGACTCACCGTTTCCTCGAGACGACGGGCATTGTCCGCCAGCCGCTCATGGGAGCGGGCCTGCTCTATTGTGGCAGCAATGCGACGCAGCAGTTCCTGGTAGTACCGGCCCCCGGCCATGGAAATCTTGCGACCAAGCAGGTCCATGCCCTGGATGCCATGGGTGCCCTCGTGGATCGGGTTCAGGCGGTTGTCCCGGTAGAACTGCTCCACCGGATATTCCCGGGTATAACCATAGCCACCGTGCACCTGGATCGCCAGACTGTTGGCCTCCAGGCAGAACTGGGACGGCCAGGACTTGATCAGCGGGGTCAGCAGGTCCAGCAGGCCGGCGGCCATGTCGCGTTCTTCGTCGGTTTTCGCCACCTTCTTCTCGTCCACCAGCCTTGAGCCCTGCAGGGCCAGGGACAGTCCGCCTTCCACATAGGCTTTCATGGTCAGCAGCATGCGGCGGATATCGGCATGCTCGATCAGCGGTACCTGGGGCGACTCCGGGTCCTTGTTGCCAACGGGACGGCCCTGGCGGCGTTCGCGGGCGTATTCCAGGGCATGCAGGTAACCGGTATAGCCCAGCATCACCGAACCCAGGCCCACGCCGATGCGGGCCTCGTTCATCATGTGGAACATGGCCGCCAGGCCGTTATGGGGCTCGCCCACCAGGTAGCCAACGGCACCATCCTTCTCGCCAAAGTTGAGCATGGTGGAGGTGGTGCCCCGGTAGCCCATCTTGTGGATCAGCCCGGCCAGCGCCACATCGTTGCGCTCGCCCAGACTCCCGTCCCCGTTGACCAGGAACTTGGGCACGATGAACAGGGAGATGCCCTTCACGCCGGGAGGGGCATCCGGCAGCCTTGCCAGCACCATGTGGACGATGTTGTCGCTCAGCTCATGGTCGCCGGCGGAAATAAAGATCTTGTTGCCCTTGAGGCGATAACTGCCATCGCCAGCCGGTTCCGCCCGGGTACGCAGATCGCCCAGGGAGGAGCCGGAATGGGGCTCGGTCAGGCACATGGTGCCGAAGAAGCGGCCGCTGAGCATGGGTTCGGCGTAGCGGATCTTCTGCTCATCGCTGCCCTGGGTCAGGATCAGGTTGGCTGCGGCGATGGTCAGGCCGGCATAGGCCTGGGTACCGACGTTGGCGCCCTTGAGCAGACCCACGCACATCTGGCCCACGGCACTGGGCAACTGCATCCCGCCCCGCTCAAAATCCTGGGTGGCCGCCAGCAGCCCGGTTTCCTTCAGGACATCCAGCGCCTTTCTGACTTCCGGGCGCATCACCACCTGACCATTCTCGAAGGTCGGCTCTTCCTCGTCCACGGCACGGGCGTGGGGCGCGAACTCTTCCGCCGCCACTTTCAGGGCCAGGTCCAGGGCGGCCTGGAGGGTTTCGCGACTGTGGTCGGAGTAACGGTCGTACTGTAGGAAATCTTCGACCTGGTGGAGTTCGAAGAGCTGGAATTCCAGGTCCTGGGTGTTGATGATGTTCTGTTGCACTGCTGAATGCCCTTTAAAAAAGCTGGAGACATGCATCCCCTCTCCCCAACGAGGGGTGAAGGGGGTTAAAGCGAAGCATCGCTTCGCCCCCCTGAACGCCCTTGGCCTCTGGACAAGGGCCGGGGCGCGGAGCGGGGCCAGGGAGAGGGGGAGCGCCCGCAGGGCGCCAGAAGCCTGACAAAGACTCCCGCCTCAGCCAGCTCACGCCAGTACTGAAAACGATGCGAACCCGGAGTCGCCTGCCCCACCCTCTCCCCAACCCTCTCCCGTCGAGGGAGAGGGGGTAAAAGCGGAGTCCCCCTCACACTCGGTGACCATCAGCCATCGAGTCCATAAAAAAGGGGGCGAACTCTCGCCCGCCCCCTCTCTTATTCGCCTGCTCAGACTACCTCGAACAGGCCGGCAGCACCCTGGCCGCCGCCGATGCACATGGTGACCACCACGTACTTGGCACCGCGGCGCTTGCCTTCAATCAGCGCGTGGCCGGTCAGGCGGGAGCCGGTGACACCATAGGGGTGACCCACGGCGATGGAGCCACCATTCACGTTCAGTTTTTCCATGGGGATACCCAGACGGTCACGGCAGTACACGACCTGGGAGGCGAAGGCTTCGTTCAGCTCCCACAGGTCGATGTCGTCCATGGTCAGGCCGTTACGCTCCAGCAGGCGCGGGATGGCGAAGACCGGGCCGATACCCATCTCGTCCGGCTCACAGCCGGCAACCGCGAAGCCGCGGAAGATACCCATCGGTTCGATGTTGTTCTTCTCGGCGTAGGTGCTGTTCATCACGGTGCACACGGAGGCGCCGTCGGACAGCTGGGAGGCGTTGCCGGCGGTGACGAAGTTGCCCTCACCACGGACCGGGTCCAGGCCCTGCAGGCCTTCCAGGGTGGTGTTCGGGCGGTTGCACTCATCCTTGGTCAGGGTGACGTCTTTCTCGCTGACCTCACCGGTTTCCTTGTCCTTCACCAGCATGGTGGCGTCGTAGGGCACGATCTCGTCGTCGAACTTGCCGGATTCCTGGCCAGCGGCGGTGCGCTGCTGGGAGATCAGGGCATACTCGTCCTGGGCCTCGCGACTGACGTTGTAGCGCTGGGCCACGATGTCAGCGGTCTCGATCATGGACAGGTACAGCTCCGGCTTGTTCTTCATCAGCCACTCGTTGGTGGCCTTGAACTGGTTGAGCTTGTCGTTCTGCACCAGGGAGATGGACTCAACACCACCGGCGACGATGGCAGGCACCTTCTCGGAGACCACACGCTGGGAAGCGATGGCGATGGACTGCAGGCCGGAGGAGCAGAAACGGTTGATGGACAGACCAGCCGTGGTCACCGGCAGACCGGCGCGGATTGCCGCCAGGCGGGCCATGTTCTTGCCCTGGGCCCCTTCGTGGAAGGTGGCGCCGAGGATCACGTCCTCAACGATATTCGGGTCGAGACCAGCGCGCTCGACGGCATGCTTGATGACGTGACCAGCGATATCAACGCTGTGGCTGTTGTTCAGCGCGCCCCGGTAGGACTTGCCCAGACCGGTACGGGCGGTGGAGACGATAACTGCATCAGACATGGATGTGTCCTCTTTGAATAGAGTCAGCTGCGGGACGGAACTCAGGGTTGGCCATCAAGTTGGACGAACTGGCCAAGCCTGCGTTTTGCCTCCCCTCTCCCCAACGAGGGAGAGGGGAGGCGATGCCGCAGCGAATCAGTATTGGCTTACAGGTCGCCGAACTTCTTGTTCTCGGCTACCAGCTTTTCCAGCAGCGGAGACGGCTCCCACTGCTTGCCGCCCACCTCTTTGTGGTACTTCTTCACCGCGTCCAGGATCTTGTCCAGGCCGATCTGGTCGGCCCAGAACATGGGGCCACCGCGATAGGCCGGGAAGCCGTAGCCGTAGATCCAGGTGATGTCGATATCCAGGGAACGGTCGGCGATGCCCTCTTCCAGGATCTTGGCGCCTTCGTTGATCATCACGTACATGCAGCGCTCGAGGATTTCCTGGTCGGTCACCTCACGGGGCGTGATGCCCTGCTCCTTGCGGAACTCGGCGATGATCTCTTCCACTTCCGGATCCGGGATCGGCTTGCGGTTGCCTTCCTCATATTTGTAGGTACCGGCCATGGTCTTCTGACCCAGGCGGCCCTTCTCGACAAGCTTGTCCATCCAGCTCGGCGGTACGTTCTCGCCGGCCTTGCGACGCTCCTCGCGGATGCTGTGGCCGATGTCGATACCCGCCAGGTCGCCCATGGCGAACTGCCCCATGGGGAAGCCCAGGTCGGTCAGCACCTTGTCCACCTGCTCCGGCTTGGCGCCGTCGTCCACCAGAGCCATGGCTTCCGCACCACGCTTGTGCAGCATGCGGTTGCCCACGAAGCCGTGGCAGTTGCCAACCAGTACGCCCACCTTCTTGATGCGCTTGGCCAGGTTCATGGCGGTGGCCTTGACGTCGTCGGCGGTTTTCTCACCACGGACGATTTCCAGCAGCTTCATGACGTTGGCCGGGCTGAAGAAGTGCAGGCCGATCACGTCTTCCGGACGCTTGGTGGCGGAAGCAATCTCGTCGATGTCCAGGGTGGAGGTGTTGGAGGCCAGGATGGCACCCGGCTTACACTTCTCGTCCAGCTCGCTGAAGATGCTCTTCTTGATGTCCATGCGCTCGAATACGGCTTCGATCACCAGGTCGACATCGGCGAAATCGTCGTAGGTGAGGGTGCCGTTGATCAGGCTCATGCGCTCTTCCACCTGCTCCATGGTCAGGCGGCCTTTCTTGGCGGTGTTCTCGTAGTTCTTGCGGATGATCGCCAGGCCCTTGTCCAGGGCTTCCTGCTTCACTTCCGCGATGGTAACGGGGATGCCGACGTTGGCGAAGTTCATGGCGATACCGCCGCCCATGGTGCCGGCACCGATAACACCCA
Organism: Marinobacter sp. OP 3.4; assembly: GCF_036224885.1. NCBI lineage: Bacteria > Pseudomonadati > Pseudomonadota > Gammaproteobacteria > Pseudomonadales > Marinobacteraceae > Marinobacter > Marinobacter sp. OP 3.4. The sequence continues at coordinate 29,910 of NZ_JAVVLT010000090.1, read as the reverse complement.
CGGTCTTGATATCACGGATCGGGGTGTCTTTCGGCAGGCCGGGAACCTTGGAAACTTCACGCTCGGCGAAGAAGGAGTGAATCAAGCCGGCACGCTGGTCGGATTCCATCAACTCACCGAACAGTTCACGCTCACGCTTCATGCCGTCCTCGAAGGAGGCGGAGGTAAAGGCGGCTTCCACCGCATCGGCACACTTGAGGGGGGCGATCAGGCCACGGGCCTTTTTCTTCAGGCCTTCGCGGAACTGGTTGAAAACGTCACTGCCCTTCTCGGCTTCCAGCTTGTCGTTCAGTTCGCTGACACGGCGCACCGGCTTGCCTTCGTCAATGACCTTCTGGGCGAAGGCCAGGCCAGCGGCCTTTACGTCTTCGTTATCGGCCACTTCGTCGACGATGCCCAGCTCAGCGGCATTCTTCGCGGCGACGAACTCGCCAGAGGTAATCATTTCCAGGGATTTCTGGGCACCGGCCAGGCGCGGCAGGCGCTGGGTACCACCGGCACCCGGCAGCAGACCGAGCTTCACTTCCGGCAGACCTACCTTGGCGCTGGGTACGGCAACGCGGTAATGGCAACCCAGGGCCACTTCCAGACCACCACCCAGGGCAGTACCGTGGATCGCGGCAACAACAGGCTTGTCTGTGGCTTCGATGAAGTTGACCACCTCCGGCAGACCCGGCTCCTGCATGGGCTTGCCGAACTCACGAATGTCTGCACCGGCAATAAAGGTGCGACCATCACATACGATGAGGAGAGCCTTGGCGTCCGCATCATTACGACCCTGCTCGATGGCGCCCTGGATGCCGGAACGTACGGCGTGGCTCAGCGCGTTCACCGGCGGGTAGTTGACGGTGATAACGCCGATGGCGCCTTCGCGGTTATAGGTTACGACGTCGGACATAGATCCTCCTTGCGCAAACATGGAATGGAGTTTTATTAAGCGAAACAGACCGGAGATTTAATACAAGTTTGCGGAATGTTTCAACCTTGACTGGCTAAATGGCGACCAGACTGTCTTGGGGAAAATGATTGTACGCCTGATGGGGCGGGAGGGGAAAACACGGCGGAGACCGAAAGAATCGAATCAAGGAGAGTGAGGGATGGACCGGGAAACAGCAGGGCTGCACGCAGCTATCGGCGGACATCCCCTCTCCCTCCAGGGGAGAGGGGAGCACAAAGCGTCTACACTCCGAGGGACTCGATATCACTCGCCAGCATCGCCAGCTGGTGGGCGATGGAACTGCGCAGCTTGTCACCGGACACCAGGTAGGAAGGGGCCGCGCAGGTCAGGGCCATGGTGGTGCCATCCTGCAGCCGAACCGGAACACCGGCGGCATTGATGTTGCGGTCCCACTCCCCCAGGGTCAGGCAGAAGCCGTGTTCCCGGTAATCTTCCAGGGCGCGCTCCAGGCCTTCCTTCTTTTCCGGCCAGCCTTCGGGGCCATACTTTTCGGCCAGGGCCTCCATCAGGATCTTGCGGCCATCCTCGGTGAGGGAGGACACGTAGGCACGGCCCGCAGCCGTGGTGGCCATGGGCAACTTGAGGCCGATTTCCATGCGCAGCAGGGAGGCCTCCGGCGGCATCCGGTTCTCCACATAGATCATGTGGAGGCGGTCGCGGCAGGTCAGGCCAACAGACATATTATTGCGGCGGGCAAACTCGTCCATGTAGGGCTTGGCCAGCTGTCGCACCTTGAGGTTGGAGACATAGGCATAGCCCAGGGCCAGTACACCGGAGCTGAGCTGGTATTTCTCCAGCACCGGGTTATAGCTGAGGTACCCGAGCTTGGTCAGGGTATAGGTCATGCGGGAAACCGTGGGTTTCGGCAGGCCGGTCAGCCTGGCGATGTCCTGATTGCCCAGGATGACCGAACCCTGACTGAACGCCCGCAGCACATCCAGCCCCCGAGAGAGCGCCTCCACGAACTTGCGATCTTTCTCCGGCTTGTCCGGTGCATCCGGGGACGCTTCGACCAGATCTGCTTTTGTTTTAGTATTCAAGGTCATAGATTCCCGTGCCTCAATATGCCCCATGGCACCCAACCTCCATGCACCAGGCTGGAACACTGTCCAAAGGGCGCCTCCTGTTAATGATGTGAAACTGAACGTCAGAAACCGCGCATTCTACGCACGCTCCCATATTGCTGCCACGACCAGTGCGAAATTCGCATCAAGAAACGGGCCAACGCTGACCCTGTTAATGAAACACGATATCGCAAAGCAACCAACTTACCGGTCATGCTGAAAACGCGCTTCGAAGCTGCGTTTTCGGTATAACGTTCTGCTTTGCGGAACAGCTTAGTTAATTTAGGAACAAGATGCCAACCGCAATTTGGTAACAGAATGCAGGCGATAGAGGAAGGCCCTGGCGATTAAGATTGAAAAATCAGGTAAAACCCCGTGCCACCCGCTTGGGGCGCCTATCGGTAAGGTTGACTTTATCCGGGAGGATGTTTCATTGTGCAACACAATTTCATCAAAAAAGCCGTAAAAAAGTCACCGGGGCTATTGCATGACAAAAAATTTATTCCTACTATCCGGTGGACTGCTAACTGGAAGGCGTCCTGACTGAAGCGGCCAATGGTAGGCTGCAGTTGGAGCAGAGAACAAAAAAAGCATCACGGAAGTGTGACTCTCATCAGACACACGACAAAAAGTGTTGTCCCAGCCCGCAAAGGCTCTTGCCTTTACCGGATTCTCTGCTAAGACTGTACTTGATCATTTGCCCATAACTGCCTTGATTGGATTGCGTTTTGCTCCAGGACAGGCGGGCAGTCGACCAGAACAACCACAGGCTTGCAATGGCCTGACATGAACTGGCCACAGGGATAACAACCGGAGGTTTGAAAGAGCAACAGGGAACAAACACAAGCAAAAACAAGCGCGTAGTAAAGCGTCACTGAGTCCAACAATCGAGTCGATTAGACAAAAATAAGGGTTTAAAACCATGGCACAGAAAAGCAAGATCACATCCCGTCCGATGACCAAGGCACTGGGCACCGCTTCCATCCTGAGCATGGCAATCGCCGGCGCCAACATGGCGAATGCCCTGGAAACAGATTTTGGTGTTGAGTACGAAGCAACTGCCTTCGCAGTAGAAAATGAGGCAGAAAATCCCAGTGCGAACCAGAGTGACACCGATGACGGCTTCGCACATTTGATCCGCCTGAAAGGCAACTTCAAGCACGAGTCCGGCGTATCCCTGATCACCAGCATCGAACTGGCCGGCGACCGCTGGACAGGCGACGGCGGTCGTAACACTCCGGTTGGTAACAACAACAACGGCGCATACAACACGGGCAACAAGGGCGACAACGTCCGTCTCGACCTGGGCTATGTGCAGATTCCGCTGGGTGGCAATATCTTCCGCGTAGGTCGCCAGGCGGCAAACTGGAATAATTGCTTCCTGGTATGTGACGACCGTCGTGACCGCATCAGCGGCATTTTCCCGACTTCAATCGGCACTGCGGTAGCTCTTTACGATCGCCGACAGGACACGAACCCGCTGCAGAATGAAGACGATGGCGACATGGTGGCAGCCGGCCTGATTACCCGAGCCGCTGATATGAACATCGGCCTCCTTTGGGTGCACTGGCTGAAGAACTATGAAGGTGTTGTTTCCACTCCGGCTGTTGAGGGGGCAGGCACACCATATGGCGGCGCGAGCTACGCTCTTCATGATGTACACCTGTTTTCGCCATACGTGAGCGGCAATCTGGGTGACGCCGTGGACTTTGCGGTTGGTTTAAACTACACCACCAACGGCGGCGTTGATGCAGCGGCTACTGAGAATGGCCAATACTTCACCGATGACAGCCTGGCTCAATATGTAAGACTGGGCACTTCCGTGGGCATGGCTGACCTGGACTTCCAATACATTGGCGCCCAGGACGGCGGCCTGATCTCTTCTGGCTTTGACAGCTATGCCAGCGTTGTAAACACCAACCCTGAATCCACTGCAAGCGCAGCGAGCCTCTATCGCTTAGGCGGCACTTTGGGCCTGGAAGACTATGACGAGCAGTTCATTGTTGGTCGCGTTGGCCTGAACCTGACTCCTCAATTCAAGCTCCAAGGTTCTATTGGCCATCTGACCGTGGATAACGGTGACGACGATGACAGCTCCATGGTTTATGACCTGCAAGCTCATTACCAAGTTAATGATGCTGTCAAAACTTGGATTACCGCAGGTTTGATTGCTGACAACGAAGTCGGCTCCCTGTCCGGCAACACTCTGGCAAGCGTAGCTGGCGATTGGGACGAGAATGATGCCATGGCCGTTACCGCCAATCTGTCGGTTGACTTCTAAACCGTCGAGTTAATCTGTTTTTAGCGACCCTAGGGCAGCATGGTATTATCCATGCTGCCTTTTTTGTTTTTGAGGATATCGACCAACATGTTTTACCCCATACGATCTGGTTTTCTACTCACTGCAGCCTCTGCGGTATTTTTACTGACAGCCTGTGTTTCAGACCAACAGGCTCAAGAACAAGTGAATACTGTAGACGATGCTCTTGGTCATGAAGAGCCTGAGTGGAGCACTCCGTTTTGGGAGAGCGGCAACTCCAGCGCCAATGCACGCCCCCAGGCGATATCGTCATCCTCAGTCGCGGCGGCACCCGCCAGTGGCCAACTCCGCACCAACCTGGCCATTATCGGCGCCTCGGACCCGCTGTTCCGGGAAATGGATAACAACGCTGCGGATTACGGTTTCCGACTGATCCCCCGCTCCGAACTGCGGGACGCGATAGCCAATACACCGGCCTGCGACGACACCACCGCCGAAACCTGCGCTGAGGCGCTGGCCGCCTACCCAGGCGCGCGCCTGGTTATCACCGTCAAGAATGGGGATGCCGTGACCATTGTGGATGCCGCCAGTGGTGCCCGCTGGGCGGAAGCCGCACTGACCTCAGGCAAGCGTGGGGATGAACTGCTGGAAATGGCCTCTCAGCGGTCTGACATTGCCCCCTGGGCAATGAAGGCCTTCCAGGCGGATGACGGGCGTCTCTACCTGTCCGCTGGCCGGGCCAACGGCCTGGAAGCCGGTGATGAGCTGGCGGTCCATGAACCCGGCACCCTGGTGCGGGCCCCCAACGGTCAGCCGATCACCTGGCGTGTGGGCGAACGGGTAGGCACCGTCCGCGTGGCCGAACTGTTCGGCAGTGACCTGGCGTCACTGTCCCCGGTGGAAGGTCAGCGCCTGAGCCCGGAGCACGATCTTATCCTGGTGGAAGACTGACCTCCCGGAAACTGGGTTCAGAGTTGGGGTCAGACTCCAGGTTTCCCTCCGGGGAAACAGGGTCGGGCCTCAATCACGCTGAACACACCTATGCTATAGTCGACTAAGTGAATCAAACTTGGTTTCCGGCGAGGGCCAACACTATGCAACTGGATGATCTCGTTTCCAAAGTGAGCCGTTTACCTCCTTCCCGCCAACAGGAGGTTATAGACTTCGTCGCGTTCCTCGAACAGCGCTATGGTAGTTCAACCAATGATGAACAACCGGATTGGTCAGAGAGACAATTCAAAGACATGAGTGCTCAGCAAGCCATGCGAGGTATCGAGGGCGAGCCTGATCTTTACTCAGATGACGACCTCAAGGAACGATGGCAGTGAAACAGCCCGGCCAAATTGCCCTGATGCCGTTTCCATACACGAACCTGGAGCAGAGCAAAAAACGCCCGGTCCTGTTGTTGCGCGAACTGGATAATGCCAAAGATGATTGGCTGGTGTGCATGGTGTCATCGCAGTTACGCCAGGCCGCACCAAAACTGGACTGGGTGCTCGAACCAACCAGTGATGAGTTTCCTCCCTCGGGCCTCAAGGTGGCAAGTGTATTTCGATTATCCCGACTGGCTGTACTCGATGGATCTCTTCTGTTGGGGCAGCTTGGCATGATATCTGACGATCGCCTTAATGACCTGCGTCAGCGACTCGGACGCTGGATTATGAGTGATGCATAGCGGTGCGAGAGGCGTTTGTTGATCGGAGGTTCCGGCCATGAAAATCAAATATTTCCAGGATTCCGATACGCTATACATTGAACTACGCGTAACGGACGTAGCCGAAACTCGTGACCTGGACGAGAATACCATCGTGGATCTGGACCATGAGGGGCAGATCTGCGCGATCACTTTTGAACATGCCAGTCAGCGGACCGACATTCCGGACTTTTCCTTCGAACAGGTCGCTGCGTGACGTTCGCTGCCGGCTTAACCTGCCGGTTCAGGCAGCCGCCTCCCGCCACAACCACTTCCGATGCCACCCGGCATTGCCGGACTGCAGTTCAATGCTGGTCAGCCGCTTGAAATAGTGGCCGATATCCAGCTCATCGGTCATGCCGATACCGCCATGCAACTGCACCGCCTGCTGCCCGACGTAGCGTGCGGCCGGCCCCAGCCTGGCCTTGAGTTTCGAGGCCATCACCACGCGCTGTTCCGGATCGGCGGATGGCCAGCGGGTGGCGGTCTGGGTGAGCAGATTGGCGACGCTGGTGGCGTCAATGTACATATCCGCCATACGGTGCTGGAGCACTTGGAACTCGGCCAGGGCGACGCCGAACTGTTTCCGGGTCCGGGTGTAGGCCACCGTTTTCCTGACCAGGGTTTCCATGATGCCCACGGCCTCCGCCGCCAGCATCAGGATGCCCTCGGCATGGACCTGGCGCACCAGGGAGCCCGCAGTACCCGGCTCTGTTAACTGCTGGGCATGACTCACCGTTACACCGTTGAAGGTCAGGTTGGCGCCCTGGTGGCCATCCATCATGGGGTAGTCGGTGATCTCCAGGCCCGGGGTATCCAGGGGCATCAGGAAGAGCTCAACCCCCATCTTTTCGGTGTCACCGCCGTTGCTGCGGGCGGACACCACCACATGGCTGGCCGACCGGCTGTAGGGTACCGCCACCTTCTCACCGCTGAGCCGATAGCCCGTGCCATCCGGCTCCGCCACTACGCCTACTGCCAGCGGGTTGCCGCGGCCCTGCGCGCCCTCGCTGGCGAATATGACCTGGCTGTCGCCGGATAGAACACCGGCCAGCAACGGCTGACGGTCATCGCCCTGTTCCGCCAGTGCCAGCAGGCGCGTCGCATTCACCACCCCAAGGTACGGCTCGGTGACCAGCCCCTGGCCGAAGCCTTTCATCACGCCGACGGTATCGGAGATCTCACCGCCAAGCCCGCCCTGCCCTTCGGCAAAGGGAATGCCCAGCCAGCCCATGTCGACAAAAGTGCGCCAGTGGTCCGGCGACTGCCCCTGGTGGTGCTGCAGGTTGCGGCGGCGGTCTTCAAAGCGGTACTCGGTACGAATGAAGCGATCAACGCTGTCCGCCAGCATCGCCCGGGTTTCCTGATTGAGGGTACTCATGGTCCGTCTCCTTACCGCAACAGGGATTTGGCGATGATATTCCGCTGGATTTCATTGCTGCCACCGAAGATGGAGGCCGCCCGGTTGTTCAGGTATTTTGGCATCAGCGTCAGTGCGTCGTCATCGCCGATGGGCTCGACGCCGCTACCGACGGTCAGGGCCGCCAGCTGAAGTGCCAGGGACGGCGTACCCGCCACATCGATGCCCAGCTCGGTAATCCGCTGCAGGGTTTCCATGGAGGTAATCTTGATCATGGAACTCATGGGGCCGGACTGGGGCGAGCCCTTCTCCATATCGGCAAACACCTCCTCGGTGGCCTCCAGGGTGTCCACCTCCAGGCTCAGACGGATAAAGCGGTCCTGGAACACGGGATCGTCTGCCAGTACGCCGCCAAAGCCGTCACCGGTGCGGCCCGCCAGTCGACGGATCAGCGCAAGCTCGTGGCGGAACGTGGTGGCAAAAGAGGTACCACCGCCGCGCTCGTGTTCCAGCAGGTACTTGGCCACGGACCAGCCGTCATTCTCCTCGCCGAGGCAACAGTCCACCGGCACCCGGACATCGGTGAAGAACACATCACACTGCTCTGGCACTCCGTCCAGCCCGATGATGGGGCGTATCTCGATGCCAGGGTTGGTCAGGTCCTCGATCAGGAAAAAGCTGATGCCCTGCTGGGGCTTGCCGGCGGACCCGCCAGTGCGTACCAGCAGGAACAGCCGGTTGGCGTGATGGGCATAGGTGGTCCAGGTCTTGGAACCATTGATAACGTAATGGTCGCCGTCCCGATCGGCCCGGCATTTCAGGGACGCCAGGTCGGAGCCGGCATTGGGCTCAGAGTAGCCCTGGGCCCAGAAGTCCTTGCCGGACAGTATGCCCGGCAGGTGCCTGCGCTTCTGCTCGTCGGTACCGTAATGGATGATCGCCGGCCCCACCATGGAAATGCCCTGGGGCAACAGCAGGGGGACGCCTGCCCGCCGGCATTCCTCCTCGAAGATAAGCTGCCGGGGCACGTCCCAGCCGGTGCCACCGTATTCCTCCGGCCAGCGGATGGCGGACCAGCCCTGGCTGTGGAGGATACGGTGCCATTTCATCACCGCATCAAACGGCGGGAAGAAACTGGTAGTCTTGCGGCCGGCTTCCAGGACCTCTTCGTCGGCGTTCTGTTCGATGAAGCGGCGGACTTTCAGGCGGAAGGCGGCGAGTTCTGCCGGGTCTTTGGTGATCATAGAGGCCTCGGGAATCGTTTTGAGGAATCAGGAGGTCCACATTACCTCCTTTATATCCCCTCTCCCCTGGAGGGGTGAAGGCGGGAAAAACGAAGCATCGCTTCGTCCGCCTGAACGCCCTTTGACTCCGGCAAAGGGCCGGGGCGCGGAACGGGGTTAGGGAGAGGGGAGAAAGGCGAACTCCAGAGTTTAAGTCCTCCCCCTCTCCCCCACCCCTCTCCCTCCAGGGGAGAGGGGAGATTACGACTCCCACCTGGGAAAAGGGAGATCATGCTTCCTTCTCATGAAGAAGGCGACAACACGCCTCGGCATTACAGCGCGTAGCTGCTCACATCCACCTTGGAGTACAGTTCGTCCCAGTAGATCTCCGCCAGTGCGTCGGCGCTGTCAACGTCGCGGACCAAATCAGACCACTTTGCCAGCAGTTCGCGGAATTTGGCCACCTTTTCATCTGCCGCTTCCACACCGTGGCGCTCCGTGTAGTTCGAGGCGATACGGGGGATGTCAGTTTTAATGAATGCCTGGGTCGCCTGCAAAAGCTCCTCGGACGGCTCATGCACGTTGATATCCCGGCTGTCGGCCGCGGCCATTTCCCGGGCCGCACCGATGTGATAATCCATACTGACACGGGCGGCGCCAATGGCCGACGCATGCAGGACGTTCCTGCGCTCGTCCTCGGTCAGCCCTTTCCAGACATCCCGGTTGATGTTATTGAAGGCCGTCGCCCCGTAGACACCACCGGGGACCCCCGGCGTCAGGTCCGTCACCACTTCCTTGATCTTGAAGATATCCATATCGATCCCGGAGGAGATCGTACAGTCCAGGACGCCCTGGTTCAGCGCTTCGTACTGGTCACTCACCGACATGGTTACCGGGGTGCCACCAAGGTGCTCCACCCAGCGGGCCCAGTGGGGGCCGGAGGTACGGATGCGCTTGCCTTCCATCTGCGCCAGGTTGGTCACCGGCTTATTGCACTGCAGCATGTAGTTGTCGCTGGCCGAGGCGCTGGTAAACACCTGGTTCTGGGCGGCAAACTCATCCACGCATTCATCGCAGTAATTGAATACAAAATCGGCAAGGGCCCCCATGAAGGCCAGCCCGGCGGTGCTGTCCTGCACGTCGTCCAGCTTCACCAGCATGCTCAGTTCCGCCGCCAGGTTGGACACCGGGAATTCTTTCGGATAGTAGGACATCAGCACAAAGCCGGAATCAGCCATGCCATCACGGATGCCGGGGGAGGTTTCCGAAAAGCTCAGCAGGGAGCTGGCATAGACCTTGGCGTCCATCTCGCCACCGGACAGTTCCTCCAGCGCACCGGCAAACGTCTCCGCGCCGTTGGCGCCGATGGTATTGGGGGGATAACCGGTGGCATGGGTGATGGTTTCAGCGCTTGCTCCCGCGGTGAACAGCAGACTGCCCAGTACCACGGGTGCGGCAAATGAGGTAATGGTCTTCAGGAATGTCATGTGAACCTCCAGGTTCGAATCGGGTGTCGGCGGCCAGGCCTCACCCGGATTATTGTTGGCGTTGTCTCAGGACTCTAAGGCCATGGCCTGTTTGGGTTCGTCGTCGCTTACGACGATTTGGCCCCGGCTAGCCAATGTTGCGGCCCCGGCCCTTCCAGTGCTCTTCCTTAAGCTTGAATTTCAATAGCTTGCCAGCCCCGGACATGGGCAGCTCGTCACGCACCTCGTAACTGCGGGGGCACTTGTAGCCGGCTATGTGCTCCTTACAGAAGGCCGTGACCGCAGCCTCGTCCAGCTCCTGGCCGTCCCTGGGCACCACCACGGCGTGCACCCGTTCACCCCATTTCTCGTCCGGCACACCGATCACCGCGCATTGGGCGACTTCCGGGTATTGCAGCAGCACATCTTCCACCTCCACGGAATAGACGTTCTCACCGCCGGTAACGATCATGTCCTTGATGCGGTCCACCAGGAAGACATAGCCGTCGTCATCCATGTAGCCGGCGTCGCCGGTGTGCATCCAGCCGTCGCGGATGGCCTCCCGGGTCTGGCCTTCCTTGTTCCAGTAACCCTGCATCACCATCGGACCACGGGCGCAGATTTCGCCCACCTGGCCACGCGGTACCTCGTTGTCCATGGGGTCGACGATGCGGATCTCGGCAATGTGGGTGGGGCTGCCAGCGGCCATCAGCTTGTCGTGCCGGGCGGGATCGGCATGCACCTCCGGCAGCAGCATGGTCACCGTGGGGGACAGTTCGGTCATGCCGTACATCTGCAGGAAGTCGGCGTTGGGCAGCTTGTCCATGGCCCGCTTGAGCAGGGTGCGGTCCATGGGCGATGCCCCGTAGATCAGGCAGCGCAGGGAGCTGGTGTCGTGGTTGTCGAACTCGGGATGATCCAGCACCGCCCGCAGCATGGTGGGCACCAGGAAGGTTTCCTTCACGTTTTCCCGCGCGATGGCCTCGATCACCGGTAGCGGCTCGAAACGGGGCAGGATCACATGGGTACCGCCCCGGATAGCCAGTTGCACGATCAGGCCGATGCCCGCCACATGGAAGAACGGGGCCGAGTGCAGGCCCACGATACGATCGCGGCGACAGGCCGGGATCACTGTACTCAGGGCACTGAGGTAGAGGTTACCGTGGCTGAGCATGACACCCTTGGGTTTACCGGTGGTGCCGCCTGTATAGAGGATGCCCGCCAGGTCATCGCCATGGCGTTCGGCGTCGGCCACCGGGCCTGCACCGTCCATCAGGGATTCCAGGTCCTCGGTGCCTTCGGGCGCCTGCCCCTCTCCCATGTACACCACGGTTTTCAGGGAGGCGGACTTCTCCCGGATGGTGGGCACCAGCGGTGCAAACTCGTCATCCACGAACAGGATTCGGGTGTCGCAGTCATCCAGGGAGTAGGCAATCTCGGGGGCACTCCAGCGGATATTCACCGTGTTGAACACCCCGCCGCCCCACAGCGACGCGAACACGGTTTCCATGTACCGGTCCGAGTTCAGGCCCAGGATGCCCACACGGTCACCCTCGCCCATCCCCAGTGCCTGCATCACGCCGGCCAGACGGGCAATCCGGTCGCAGAGCCGGGCCCAGGTCTGGCGACGGTCACCGAATACCACGGCTTCGTCATTGGGGTATTCGCGAACAGCCTTGTGGAGGAATTGGGTCAGGTACATGGGTGATCACTCCGCGTGTTGTTGTTGGATGATGGCAGTGATTATGTCGAGGGGCAGGGATCATGGGCGTCGTCGGTAGCGACGAGATTGTGGGGAGAAATATCAAACCTATTACCGTGTCGCTCTGCTCTGGCGCCCTTCGGGCGCTCCCCCTCTCCCCAACCCCTCTCCCTCCGGGGGAGAGGGGCTACACAGAGTTCGCGTCGTAAATTCCCTCCCCCTCCAGGGGAGAAGGGCAACACCGCGACCTGAGCCGTACTTTCCCTCTCCCCTGGAGGGAGAGGGCCAGGGAGAGGGGGAGCGACCGCAGGGCGCCAGGAAAAGCAGGAAAGCCTCCCCACCAACAGAAATACTATCGTCGGTTAGGCCCCAGATACCCGAACAAAAACGCCCCCACCTTACGCTTCTGGATCTCCTCGGAGCCCTCGGTGATCCGGTAGCGGCGATGGTGCCGGTAGATATGCTCGAACGGCTTATGGCGGGAATAGCCGATGCCCCCATGCACCTGCATGGCCTGATCCGCCGCCTCGCAGCACAGGCGATTGGACCAGTAGTTACACATGGCCACCTTGTCGGAGATCTGGTTGGCCACCTCCGGCTTGGACATCTGGTCCATCTCCCAGGCGGTCTTGCGGATCAGCAGGCGCAGCATCTCCACCTGGGTCGCCAGTTCCACCATCGGGAACTGGATGCCCTGGTTCTTCGCCAGTTCCTGGCCGAAGGGCTTGCGCTGGCGGGCGTATGTCACGCTCTCGCGAATGCAGAAGTCCGCCGCCCCCAGGCTGGACGCCGCCTGGCGGATGCGGTTCTCGTGGACGAAATGCTGGGCGATGGCCAGGCCACCGTCCATGGGCCCGAACACCGCCGACTCCGGCACCCACACATCGGTGAAGCTGACCCGGGGATGATCCGTGGGCATGTTGAAGGTCCACAGATACTCCTCAACCTTCACCCCGGGCGTGTCGGAGGGCACGATCAGGGCCGTGATCCCCCTGGCGTCGCCATCGTCACCGCTGGTGCGCACGAAGGTCACACAGTGGGTGGCGGTGTGCATGCCGGTGGTCCACATCTTCTCGCCATTGATCAGCCAGCCGTCGACACCATCCCGCTGCTCCGGTACGGCCCGGGTTTCCATGTGGGTGGCGTCGGAGCCGTGGTCCGGTTCGGTAAGGCCGAAGGCCAGCTGGTACTCCTCGTTGAGCATCCGGTCCACGAATTCGCTGTACTGATCGCGGCTCCCGAAATCCCGGAACAGCAGCACGAAGGGGTTGTTGGCGACAATGGAGTGCTCGTTCTGCAGGTCGTTGTGCAGGCCCAGCCCCCTGGCCGCCAGGTGTTCGCGGATCACGGTCATGGCCAGGTTGGAGCCATCCTTGCCGCCGAACTCGGAGGGTAACGGAAAGCGCAGGTGGCCCGCGTCGTCAGCCAGCCGGCGCACCTCCTTGAGCAGTGCTTCCCATTCCTTCCGGGGCAGGCCGCCGCCTTCAAAGTCGGTGCGGGCCCACTCCCGGCGGTGATCGAAGAAGCGGATGTTGTCGTCTTTCTGCTCCAGCGGTTTGATCGTGCTCTCAATGAAAGCGTCCAGCTCGGCAAGGTAATCGGTCAGTTCTTGTGGCAGGTTGAAATCCATGCTCTGTCTCCAGGATCGGGTCGTCAACAATCAGGAATGGGGCCGGGTCCCGGAAGCGTTGGCACGGAACGTCTCCCACTCCTCCCGGGCCCGCTGGTAACCGGAATAACGGGGCTGGTCCACCGCCAGCTTGGCAAGGGTGGTCAGCCACAGGTGATCACGCAGTTGGGGGTCGCCGGCACCCAGGCGGCCGTCGGCAATCAGCCGGCACAACTCGGTGGTCTGGCCCGCCAGGGTGCCTTTCTTGCCGGTGAGCTGGTACAGGCGCTCCCGCTCATCGTGGGTATTGTCGGCAGACGCCTGCTCCAGGTGTCGACGCACCATGGCCAGTGCGTTGGCGGCCACCCGGGCTCGAAAACCGCCGGCGGCATCCAGTTGCGGCATTACTTCTTCCTTCAGGAATGCCTCGACCGAGGCCAGCAGCATGGTGTTGTCTGGCAGATCCTGCATGGGGCAATCTCCGTTCAGGGGGTCAGGGGTACCAGCTCGCGGAGCAGGTCCAATTCGGTTTCCGAGGCCCGGCGGCCGATGGCGCCCCGCTCCGGCGAGGTGTCGTGACCGGCCACGAAGGACGCGGCCATGCCCTGGCACATCACCCCCCAGCGCAGGGTGCCGAGGATTTCCCAGAAGCGGACCCGGTCCGGGTCGGGTCGATCACCGCTGGCGGCCTCATAGCCGTCGAACAGCTGCTCCCGGGTACCAAAGCCGCCCACGGGCAGGTCGATATGGCCAAAGCGCCAGGAGTTCACGCACATCCAGCCCAGGTCCGCCATGGGGTCTCCCAGGCAGGCCAGTTCCCAGTCCAGTACCGACATCAGGCCTCCCTCATCCACCATCAGGTTACCGTGGCGGAAGTCGCCATGGACCAGGGCCGGTTTTTCCGGGACCGGTGGCAGATGGTCCCGCAACCAGCGGAAAGCCAGCTCGAACACGGGCCGGGGTTCACCATGACCCTGGTACTCCCGGTAGAGCTGATCCACCACACCCTCCGGTGTGGTCGCCGGCAAAAAATCCAGACCCGACACATCCAGTCGATGGATAGCCGCCAGTACCTCGCCGCACTGTCCGGCCAGCCTGCTGCGAGCCTCGGCATACCGATCGTCCCGCAGGATCTTCGGCGGCAGCGTTTCCCCTTCCAGCCGGGCCATCAGGTAACCCGTGCCCAGGCCATCACCCGGTTCAAGGATCTGGTGAACCCCCGGTACCGGCACGCCGCCCTCACCGGCACGGATCACCAGCCGCGCCTCATCGTCCAGCGCCAGCGTGCCCGTGGCATCCCGGTTCCAGTCGCTGGTCTGGCGGAGCACCATGGGTTGGTGTTTGCTGCCTGTCACTACATCCAGCGACCACATCTGCTGGTTTGCCCCGCCAGTGAGCCGCTTCAGGCCCTCAACGGTGGCATCGGGGAAGATCCGCCGGACCACCGGGGTCAGTTTTTCTTCCATCCCGGTCTCGCTGACGGGCACCGGGCCCTTGCGTGCAGGTTCAGCCATGGCGGTGTTTCTCCCGGTATGGGTGACGGATGACCAGTGCCCGTTCAGGCATTGAAGTCACTTGCTGCGGTTCTTGAAGCGGGCGATGGCCTGTCTGGACTCGTCACTGTCCAGGCACTTCTTCTGGGCAACGGCCTCGGCCTTGAACACCTCGTCATAGGAAGCCGTGGCAGCCATTCGCAGCAGCCGTTTGGCTTCAGCAGTGGCCAGTGCGGACCGCTCGCACAGGGTGGCGGCGATGTCGGCGGCAGTCTGTTCCACCTGTTCCTGGGGTACCACGGCGCGGGCCACGCCCAGTTCCAGGCATTGGGCAGCGCTGACGCTGCCCCCTTCGGTAATCAGTCCGAAGGCCCGGTGATACCCCAGGGCCTGGAACAGCAGCCAGGTGGCGCCTCCATCCGGCACCAGGCCGATGTGACTGAAGGCCATGTAGATGCGGGCTTCCTCCGCCATCACCACCTGGTCGCAGCTCATCAGCACCGAGGCACCGACACCGGCGGCGACACCCGGTGCCACACCGATCACCGGCTTGGGCATGGAACGGATGGTCGACAGGATGGGGTGGTATTCCTCCATCAACTGCCGGGTCACATCGGACTTGTCCGGGCTGTTGTCCTCCATCAGGTCGGCCCCGGCACTGAAGGCACGACCGTTGGCCGCCAGCACCACCACCTTGATGTCGTCGTCCTCTGCCGCCTGTTTCAGCGCAGCCGTCAGCTCCCGTCGCAGGACGTCATTGAAGGCGTTCAGGGCGTCAGGGCGGTTCATGCGGATCCACGCCACGGCATCCCGGGCCAGGTACTCAACAGCGGTGTCTTCGCTCATGGGGGGTCTCCTTGTTTTTCTTCATCGTGGTCCGATGGGGCCACCGGAGCATCGTCCGAATCGACGAATCCGGTGATGGCGGTGTTTTCGTCGCATCGGACGATGCCCCGGAACCGCCGGATGCCGCAGCCTTAAGGCATTCACGACAAGGAGACACCATGACCCCGTTCGAAACCATTACCCTCGATATCAGTGACGGCATCGCCACCATCACCCTCAATCGCCCGGACCGGATGAACGCCTTCACCCTGACCATGATGGAGGAACTGATTGCCGCCTTTGATCACACCGACGCCAACGATGACGTCAGGGCGGTGATTGTCACCGGCGCCGGCAAGGCCTTCTGCGCCGGAGCGGACCTGTCCGGTGGCGGCGAGACCTTTGACTACAAGGCCCAGTCCGGCAACGCCCCGGACCCGCTGGCCAACGGCGTCAACCGGGATGGCGGTGGCCTGGTGTCACTGCGCATCTTCCGCAGCCTGAAGCCGGTGATCGGCGCCATCAACGGCGCCGCCGTGGGGGTGGGTGCCACCATGTCGCTGGCCATGGACATGCGGCTGGTGTCCGAAAAAGCCCGTTACGGCTTTGTGTTCGCCCGCCGGGGCATTGTGCCGGAGGCGGCCTCGTCCTGGTTTATCTCCCGTGCCGTGGGCCTGTCCACGGCCCTGGAATGGTGTATGAGCGGGCGACTGATCAACGCCGATGAACTGGAGAAAAGGGGCCTGGTACGTTCGGTACACGCCCCGGATGACCTGTATCCCGCCGCCGTGGCCGTGGCCCGGGGCATCGCCGACAACACCGCACCGGTCTCCGTTGCCATGACCCGGCAGATGCTGTGGCGCATGGCTGGCGCCAGTCACCCCATGGAGGCCCACCAGTTGGACAGCCGCGCCATCCAGGCCCGGGGGGCGTCGGCGGATGCGAAGGAGGGTGTGGAATCCTTCCTGGAGAAACGGGCGGCGGAGTATCCCGACCGGGTGTCCACCGATATGCCGACGTTCTTTGAGTGGCAGGGGGAGCCGGAGTTCAAATAGCCCCCCGCGGAGATAAGCGGCCTGAAAAGCCCCTCTCCCCTGGAGGGAGAGGGGTTGGGGTGAGGGGGAGAGTAGGCAGGCTTCCAAGCCTCGGCGCCCTGCGGACGCTACCCCTCTCCCTGGCCCTCTTCCTCAAGGGGAGAGGGAATGTTCGCCGCCACCTCTGTTCAGCCCCCTCTCCCTTGACGGGAGAGGGTTGGGGAGAGGGTGGAGAGGTCGACTGCCAGGTCGGATTTCTGGCACCCTTCGGGCGCCCCCTCCCTCCTGGGGAAAGGGAATGTACGCCGCAAGATCCCTGCCTTGTACTCAGACATAAAAAACCGGAGTGTCCACAAGGACCTCCGGTGACAGTATGGTGGCTGTCTATCGCCTCCGCTCGAGGTTCGCTACAGGAGAAACTTCAGGGTTCGTCAGATACCTTGACCATCAGCTTGCCGTCATTGCCGCCACTGAACAGCAGCGATAATCCGTCAAGGGCATTGTCCAGGCCATCCACTACGTGGTTCTTCCACTGCAACTGGCCCGCCGTGACCCAGCCGGTCAGCGCCTCCAGGGCCTCCGGGAACCGCTTCTGGTAATCCAGCACGATAAAGCCCTTCACCGTCAGGCGTTTCATCAGCACCCGACCGAAATCCCTCGGCCCGGGCATCACGCCCTCGTCGTTGTACCGGGAAATCATGCCGCACAGGGACAGGCGACCATTGAGGTTGAGCCGGTTGTAGACCGCGTCCATGATATCGCCGCCCACGTTCTCGAACTGGATGTCCACGCCATCCGGACAAAACCGGTCCAGGGCGGCCGGCACATCGTCGTTGCGATAGTCGATGGCGGCGTCAAAGCCCAGCTCGTCGGTGAGCCAGCGACATTTCTCCGGGCCGCCGGCAATGCCCACCACCCGGCAGCCCTTGAGCTTGCCGATCTGGCCCACGATGGAGCCCACCGCCCCGGCAGCGGCCGAGACCACCAGGGTCTCCCCCGGCCGGGGCTGGCCGATATCCAGCAGACCAAAATAGGCGGTGATGCCGGTGGCTCCCAGCACGGACATATAGGCAGACAGTGGGATATCCGGGTGCCGGTCCACCGGTCGCACCATTTTCCCGTCAGCGACGGTGTAGGCTTCCCAGCCGCCCACCATGGGTTTGACGATATCACCAGGCTGGAAACGCTCCGACCGGGACTGCTCCACCACACCCAGGGTGCCGCCACGCATCACGTCACCCACCTGCACCGGCGGCAGGTATTGCTCCCGGTCGCTCATCCACAGGCGGTGTGTGGGATCCAGGGACAGATAGACGTTGCGGACCAGGACCTGATCGTCCTGCAGGTCAGGCACCGGTTCGGTTACCAGTTCCAGGTGGTCGGCGGTGATATCCGCCTCGGGACGCTTGCGAAGAATCCACCGGCGGTTCTGTGGTTGGTTGGCCATGTCGGGGTCCTGTTTCTTATTATCAGTGGAAACAGTTTGGCACCTATGTAGTTTTTTGCCATCGTCTGTTACGACGAATCGGAGTGCACTGGCCTCTTGGTTTACCTCCCTCTTCCTCAAGGGCAGAAGTAATGTCTATCGCCACCTCTGTTTAGCCCCCTCTCCCTTGACGGGAGAGGGTGGAGAGGTCAGCTACCAGGTCGGATCTCTGGCGCCCTCCGGGCGCTACCCCTCTCCCTGGCCCTCTCCCTCAGGGGGAGAGGGGATGTTCGCCGCTCACTTCGGCGTTCTATTGATTACGGCAACGAAATCGAAGCCCCCTCAAACCTGTGCCACAGGCTCAGCATCCGGACCAGAGGGCGGTGGCGACTGGCGGTTACGCCGCCGCAACGACCATATCCGCAACTGCCCCACCACTCCGGCGGGGAAGAAGTACACACTGAGCACGAACAGTACCCCGAACCACAGCAGCCAGTGATCCTCACCCAGCAGGTTCTCCACCAGCGGGATACCGGCGGTGTACTGCCCCACCCAGCCCAGCAGGTCCTGGAGGTAGTTCTGGGCCAGGATGAACAGGGTGCTGCCCACGATGGCGCCGTAGAGGGTGCCCATGCCGCCAATCACACACATCAGCAGGATGAACACCATCAACTCGAAGTTCAGGGTGTTCTCCGGGTTCACATAACGGTTGATCAGGGCGAAGGCGGCGCCGGCCAGAGTGGCCACCAGGGCCGCCAGGATCACCACCGCCGTGCGATAGATCACGGTGCGGTAGCCCAGGGCCTCGGCCCGGAACTCATTCTCCCGGATCGCCTGCAGCACCCGGCCAAACGGCGAGTTCACCAGCCGCAGCAGGAACAGGAACACCCCGGCGGCCATCACCACCAGTACGTAGTACATGACGTTGCGACCGTTGAAACGCATCTCAAACAGCGAGTCCTGCCATACCTGCCCCAGGTTCCAGGGCTGGGTCAGCAGGCCTTTCAGCAGTGTGGGCAGATCAATGCCCGGCAGCGGCTCCTCGAAGGGCCGGAACGCGGGACCCAGTTCCCGGGGCACACGGACACGCATGCCGTCCTCACCACCGGTGATGTGATACAGCTGGGTCACCAGGCTGAGGAAGGCAAAGGCCACCGCCAGGGTCACCAGGGCGAAGAAGATGGCCTTCACCCGCAGCGACAGCAGCCCCAGCAGCAGAGACAGCAGGAAACTCACCACCAGTGCGCCCACCAGGCCCACACCGATGGCGCCAAAACTGTCGCCCATACCCTCGATGGCCATGGCGACGCCATAGGCGCCGATGCCGAAAAACATGGTGTGGGCAAAGGACACGATATGGGTGTAGCCCAGCATCAGGTCATAGGCCGCCACCACCATGATGAACACGCAGATCATGGCGAGGGTGGTAAAGGCGCGGATACCGTCAAACAGGAACGGCCCCAGCACCAGGCAGGTGACGATGATCAGTAGCAGTGCCGTCAGCGGGCGGCTGCGGGGATAATCGCCGGACAATACTCGGTTCAGCATAGTCATGATTCCTTAAATCTTGATCACCGGGATCAGCCCCTGGGGTCGCCACATCAGCACACCCACCATCAATCCGACGGTGGCCACGGCCGCCAGCCGGGGCTCCACAAAGCCGATGTAGAGGTTGATCAGTCCCACCAGCAGGGCGCCATAGAAACAGCCACGAATGGAACCCAGGCCACCAAGGATGATCACCACGATGACCGAGATCATCATCTCGTCGCCCATGTGGGGCGTCAGCAACTCCTTGTACATACCCCACATCACCCCGCCGAGTCCGGCCAGGGCCGAGCCCGCCACGAACACGCCGAGGAACAGCAGGTGGATGCGGTAGCCCTGGATCTCCACCATCTCGCGGCTCTCCACACCGGCACGGATCAGGATGCCAATGCGGGTACGGTCGATGACCCACAGCATGGCGGCGTATATCGCCAGCCCCAGCACCACCGCCAGCAGGCGGTATTTCTCCAGCACGATGCCACCGATCAGCGGCAGGAACTCCGGTACAAAGAAGGCGCCACTCAGGGACTCGGGACGGGTAACGGGGATCTCGTTGGGCCCCCAGATCACCTCGATCAGCTGCATCAGGATAATGGAGCCACCCACGGTCACCAGGATCTGCTTGAGATGGTCACCGTAGACCGGCTTGATCACCAGTTTCTCGAACACCAGCCCCACCACGCCGGCCACCAGGGCCGCGAACAGCAGGGCCGGAACAATAGCCACCAGGTTGGTGAGCAACGATGGCGCGTCGGTGAAACCGTCCAGCCAGAAGGCCAGCACCGTGCCACCGGCAAAGGCACCCAGTGAGATAAACGCCCCGTGGGCCAGATTGAGTACGCTCATCAGCCCGAATGTCAGGGTCATGCCGGACGCCATCAGGAACAGCATGGCGCCCATGGCCACACCGCTGATGGTCAATACCAGCCAGGTTCGGAAATCAATCACGGCCAGGGACGCCAGCAGCATGAACCCCAGCAGGAAAAGATGTGCCCGGTTGTCACGCAGATCCTTCAGCCATTCCACCGGACTGCGGCGCCGGCTCTCGCTGCCGGAATCGGACATCGGCATGGCGGTCGTCTCCTCGCTCATTGGTGTGCTCCCAGTCCCAGGCCCAGAAGGTCCTGTTGCAGTTCGTCGTTCTCAGCCAACTCGGTCATGGTGCCGGCGTGCACCACGGCGCCGTCGTTCATCACCGCCACGGACTGGCCCAGGCGGCGTGAGAAGTTGAAGTTCTGTTCCACCAGCAGGATGCTCACCTGCTGTTCCTTGAGTTGTTCAAAGGCATCGGCCAGGTCGTTGATAATGGCTGGTGCCAGCCCCTTGGTGGGCTCGTCCACCAGCAGCAGTTCCCGGGGTTCAATCACCGCCCGGGCAATGGCCAGCATCTGCTTCTGGCCGCCGGAGAGGGTGCCGGCCGGCTTGTCCCAGAATTTCTTAAGGGGTGGAAACAGATCGAATATCCACTGCAGGCGGGCCTCGTCCATGGGGCCGTTGACGGCCGCCAGCACCAGGTTCTCCCGCACCGTCAGCAAACCGAAGATGCCCATGCTTTCGGGCACGAAGGCGATGCCGGCCCGGGCAATCTTCGGGGTCGGCCAGCGGCTGATGTCCTGCCCCTGGTAGGTTACGGTGCCACCGGTCAGGGTGGTCAGGCCCATGATGGTCCGCAGGGTGGTACTCTTGCCGGCACCGTTACGGCCCAGCAGCACGGTCAGCTCGCCTTTCGGCACCACCAGGTCCACGCCATGGAGGATGTGGTACTGATCAATGTCCGCCTTGACCCCGGACAGGGTGAGGATGGGTTCAGCCATGGGACACCTCCGCTTCGGCTTCCGGGGCAGCCCCCAGGTAGGCTTCCTGGACGACCGGCGAGGCGATCACCTCGGCGGGTTCGCCGTCGGCCACCAGTTCGCCGTTGTGCAGCACCACGATGCGGTCCGACAGGGACCGCACCACATCCATCTTGTGTTCCACCAGCAGCACCACTTTGTCCTGCTGTTTCTTGATATCGGCGATCAGGTCGAGGATCACCGGCACCTCGTCCACGCTCATGCCCGCCGTGGGCTCGTCAAACATGAACACCTCCGGCTCCAGGGCCAGCATCAGTGCCACTTCCAGCTTGCGCTGGTCACCATGGGGCAGGCCCGCCACCAGGTATCCGGCCCGGCTGGCCAGGTTAACCTGCTCCAGGTAGGCCATGGCCCGGTCGGTGAGGTCGGTACGCCGACTGGCCATCTGCCAGAAGACATGGCCGATGCTGTGGCGCGACGCCACCGCCAACCGGACATTTTCCAGGGCGGTGAGGTTGGGAAACAGGTTGGTCAGCTGAAAAGCCCGACCCAGGCCTTTGTCGGCCCGGCGCGCGGCGGTGAGCCCGGTGATGTCCTCACCATTGAGGATCACCTGGCCGGCGCTTGCCTTCAGCTGTCCGGAAATCAGGTTGAACCAGGTGGTCTTGCCGGCGCCGTTAGGGCCGACGATGGAGGTCAGGGTCCCCTTGTGGAACTGGCAGGAGACCTGGTTGACCGCCACATGGCCACCAAAGTTGATGGTCAGGTCGCGGGTTTCAAGAACCGCTTGTTGGGATGACATGAACCACTCCGCTTGTGTATTCCAGAGACTGCGGCCCCCGGCGTACCGGGGGCCATGGAGCGGGAATCGCTCAGTTACGGATCGGAATCTCCATCTCCTTGCGGTCGATCACGCGGATCAGCTTGGGAACGCCCGCTTCCACGGTGCGGCCGGCAAACCAGTCGTCGCGCTCTTCCACTTCAACCTCGAAGTGATACATGTCCTGCAGCGCCTGATGGTCCTCGGCACGGATCTCCATTTCCCCCTTCGGCGTCTGGAACACCAGGCCCTCGAAGGCCGCGATCAGGTCCTCGGCATCGGTGGAGCCACCGGATTTGCGGATGGCAGCGGTAATCGCCATGGCCTGGGCAAAACCCTGGGCGGTGAAGAAGTCCGGGGCGGAGTTGTGGCGATCAAAGTGCTGCTCCACCAGCCAGTCGTTGATCTCGTTGTCTGGCGACTCGAAATAGTAGAAGCCGGCCCCCTGCATGCCCGGGAAGTCCGAGTACCCCACCATGGCCGCGAGGATGTTGCCACCGGTGGCCAGCTTGATGCCGTGGCGACTCGGGTCCAGATCCTGGATACGACCCAGCGGGTTGGAGGAGCCGGCCCAGATGGCAAAGATGTACTTGCCCTGTTCGCAATCGCTGCGATCCTTCAGGGAATCGAACAGGCGCTGGGCGGCGGCGGTGAAGTCAGTGGCGTCGGTGGGCAGATATTCCTCGTGGACGATCTTGCCCCCCTCGGCCTCCATGGCTTCCTTGTAGGCTGCCACACCATCACGGCCGAAGGCGTAGTCCTGGGCGATGGTGGACACGCAGACACCCGGCTCACCCAGGGCGACCGCGTTGGAGACGG
Organism: Marinobacter sp. OP 3.4; assembly: GCF_036224885.1. NCBI lineage: Bacteria > Pseudomonadati > Pseudomonadota > Gammaproteobacteria > Pseudomonadales > Marinobacteraceae > Marinobacter > Marinobacter sp. OP 3.4. The sequence continues at coordinate 6,817 of NZ_JAVVLT010000090.1, read as the reverse complement.
CATCCTGGGAGGAGTTACGGCCCACCCGGACCACGTAGCGGTTCCATTCAGCCCCGGTGATGGCGTCGGCCACCCCTTCCGGCATGATGATGCGCTCGTAGTCCTGGGCCAGCGGCAAGGTGGCCAGGGCGACACCGGAGGATACCGGACCCACCACAATGTGGGCGTCATCCTCGGCGTAGGCTTCCTCGACCAGTGCCCGGGCACGGGCCGGGTCAAGCTGGGTATCCTTGCGGGAAATCTGGATCGGACGACCCTCGATTTCCATGGTGCCGTCAGTGGCGTACTCAAACCCCATGCTGAGACCGATGTCCAGCTGTTCGGCATAGGGTGCCAGTGCACCGGTGAAACCGGTGACGTGGGCAATCCGGATGGCATCTTCGTCCGCCTGGGCGGACAGAGCGCCAACCGAAATGGCGGCTGCAAGCATGATGCGCTTCATACAACGATCCCCTTTTGTTGTTGTCGGGCTTCTGGTTATGCGCGGCGGACGACCTGTTGGTGAACGTTCCGCCTTGTTGTGTCATTGTTCGATTTAAAATATGACAACCGATTCAGGTTTTATCAAGAAAAAATTTCTATTTTTTGACTATTAACTGATCGCCCGGTGATAGATAAATTTTCTCGACATCGACATAAAGCCTGCTATTACGGGATTCTATCGCCTTGACAGGGGTAACACGCTTTCCTAGATTACTTGACGACCGATTCATGTTTCGCAATCATGAAGTCCGGTAACTGACCAATCCCGCCCTCCGGGGCGGACGGACCCGGCTCCGTCACGACCAGGCAGAAGGACAAGGCTGATGAGTACAACAACACAGGCCCCGCAGTCCCCCGGCGCGCCCAAGACCGCCCGCGGAGCCCGTACCCGGGCAAAGATCCTCAAGGCGGCGGAAGACACCTTCGGCACCCTGGGCTACCACCGCGCCGGTGTCACCGACATTACCAAGGCCGCCGGTGTCGCCCAGGGCACCTTCTATACCTATTTCACCAGCAAGGAAGAGATCCTGCGGGAACTGGTCATGGACCTGGGCCACAAACTGCGGGCCCACCTGGCCGCCCAGGTGATCGGCACCAGCGACCGCCTGGAGGCGGAGGAACAGGGGCTCCGGGCATTCCTGCAGTACCTGTCGGATCATCCGTCCCTGTATAGGGTCCTGCAGGAGGCCCAGTTCGTGGACCAGGCCATCTACCAGGAGTATTACGAGACCTTCGCCCGGGGCTATACCGACATGCTCAACACCGCCACCCGCAAGGGCGAGATCCGCCCCGGCAACAACCAGCACCGGGCCTGGGCACTGATGGGACTGTCCCACTTCCTGGCCCTGAAATACGCCCTCTGGGACCAGCGCGCCAGCGAAGGGGAGCACGCCTTCGATCCGATCGTGGAAACCATGTCGGATTTCCTGCGCAACGGCCTCGCCCTGAACGGGAGGGACAAGTCGTGACTCGCGGACTGACCCACGTTATCTATCGTCAGGAAGGCGGCATCGCCCGGCTCACCCTCAACCGTCCGGAACGCCACAACGCGCTGGTCCCGGAGTTGCTGGATGATCTGAAGGAGGCGCTGGCCCAATGCCGCCGTGAACAGCCCGCGGCGCTACTGATTGATGCCGCCGGACAATCCTTCTCCACCGGGGGCGATGTCGCCGGTTTCCACAACACCCCTCGCCATGAGCGGGAATCCTACGCCAGCCGGGTGGTCGGCACCCTGAATGAGGTGATCCTGCAACTGCTGACCCTGCCAGTGCCCACCGTAACCGCCGTGCACGGCATGGTGACCGGCGGCTCCCTGGGGCTGGTGCTGGCCAGCGATATTGTCGTGGCCGGCCCCCGCGCCAGCTTCGCCCCCTGGTACACCGTGGTGGGTTTCAGCCCCGACGGCGGCTGGACAGCGCTGATGCCCGAACGCATTGGCCGCGCCCGGGCACTGGATGTGCAACTCACCAATCGCGCCATTTCACAGCAGGACGCCCTGGCCTGGGGACTGGCTCAATATCCGGCACCTGCCGGTGACGAGCTGTCGGTGGCGCTCGATATCGCCACCACCCTCACCCATCGACAGCCCGGCAGTGTTGCACGCACCCTGCGCCTGAACCGGCCGGGCGCGGACCGAATTGCCGACTCACTGGAGCAGGAACGCCAGCAGTTCCTGGAGCAGATCATCACCGACGAAGCCGACCGGGGCATGGCTGACTTTCTCGGGAGGACCTCATGAACATGTTTGACCTGGCGGGCCACCGGGCCCGCGTCACCCCCGATCGTCCAGCCCTTGAGGACCTGGCATCGGGACGTGCCTACACCTATCGACAGCTCAACGAACAGGCGGCCCGCTTTGCCGCAGCAGCCCTCAACCACTGGGGTCTGCGTAAGGGTGACCGGGTCGCCTTCCTGGGCCACAGCCGGGCGGAATTCTTCGCCATGCTGTTCGGCTGCGCCAAGGCCGGCCTCATCCTGGTCCCCCTGAACTGGCGCCTGGCCCAGCCGGAGCTGGAACAGCTGATGGAGGACTGCACCCCCGGCGCCCTGGTGTTCGGGGAGGAGTTTACCGACAGCGCCCGCAAGCTCAGGGCCTCGGACCATACCAGTCTGCTGGTGGATATGGACGGCAAGGCCGATCACTGTCGCCACTACGATGCGGACCTGGCGGATACCCGGCCTGACCTGCGACCCCATCCGGACCGGGATCCGGATACCCCCTGGTACCTGCTCTACACCTCCGGCACCACCGGCCGGCCCAAGGGGGTCATCCAGACCTTCCGCATGATGATGAGCAACTACCTGAACATCGGCCTGGCGGTGGACCTGACCGGACGGGACACCCTGCTCAATGTGCTGCCCCTGTTCCACACCGCCGGTATCAACCTGTACTCGTCGGCGGTGTTCCTGGCGGGCGGCTGCGTTCTGGTAGCCCGCAATTTCGACCCGGACCAGGCCATGGACGTGCTGGAGAAGCGTGCCACCATCTTCTTCGGGGTGCCGGCGGTCTACCAGGCGATCCTGGAGCACCCGTCGTTCAGTGGCGACCGGCTGCGCAACGTACGATCCTGGGGCTGCGGCGGCGCGCCCCTGGCCCTGCCGGTGGCCCGACGGTTCGTGGACCAGGGCATCCGGGTACGTACCGGCATGGGCATGACCGAAACCGGCCCCACCGTGTTCCTGTTGGATGAAGCGGATGTGCTGGACAAGATCGGCTCCGTGGGCCGCCCACAACTGCTCACCGAGGTCCGCATTGTCGGCACCGATGGCAAGGATGTCGCCCCGGGCGACTCCGGCGAACTGCTGATCCGCGGCCCCAACATCACCCCGGGGTACTGGAACCGCCCCGACGCCACCCGCGAGGCCATCGAGCCGGATGGCTGGCTCCACAGCGGCGATGTGGCCCGCTGTGACGAGGACGGCTGCTATTACATCGTCGACCGCTGGAAGGACATGTTCATTTCCGGTGGTGAGAACGTTTACCCCGCCGAGGTGGAGCGGGTACTGGTGGAACACCCCGCCGTCAGCGAGGTGGCGGTAATCGGTGTGCCGGACGAGAAATGGGGCGAGGTGGGCAAGGCCGTCCTGTGCCTGAAACCCGACAGCGACGAGCCCGATGCGACCGATCTCAACGCCTGGTGCCGGGAACGGCTGGCCGGCTACAAGGTGCCCCGGTACTTCCAGTTCGTGGAAGAACTGCCCCGCAATGCCCTGGGCAAGGTGACCAAACAGGTACTCAGACAGGACTGACCATGACCGACACCACTATTCCCTGTGAGCAGACCTTCATGCTCACCCAGGCGGACTTCGACCGCTTTGCCCGCCTCAGCGGCGACCACAACCCGATCCACGTGGATCCGGAGTTTTCGGCCCGCACCGCTTTTGGCCGCACCGTCTCCCACGGCATGCTGCTGTTCAGTGTGGTGCGTAGCCTGCTGGCCCGCACCTGGCCCGGCGCCGTGCTCGAGAGCCAGGACCTGATGTTCCCGTCCCCGGCCTATGCCGGTGAGGCGCTGGAACTGACCGTGGAAGAACTGAACCGCAACGGCTCCACCCTGACCCTGCTGACCACCATCACCCGGGAGGACGGCGAAACCTGCCTGACCGGCCGGTGCCAACTGACCCTGGCCCGGGAGGATGCGGCATGACCCTGGAACGTTTCGATGCCCTGAGCAAGGGCCAGTCCGCCACCCTGGAACGACGTTTCTCCGCCGATGACATCCATGACTGGAGCCAGCTCTGCCAGCTGGATGATGACTGGCAGGGCGTGCCGGAGCCGCTGATCGCCGGCCTGTTCTCCTGCCTGCTGGGGGAGGACCTGCCGGGCCACGGCACCAACTACCTGAAACAGGCCATGACCTTCCACACCATCGCCGAGGCGGATGAACCCCTGCAGGCGTCGGTGACCGTGAGCCGGCTGCGCCGGGACAAGGCGCTGGTGAACCTGACCACCCGGTGTACCGGCCGCGATGGCCGACTGATCTGCGATGGCGAGGCGCTGGTGCTGTTCCAGCACTGAGCCCGTCCGCTACGGAGCAACCCGATGACCGACGTACATCCCAACCTGCGCGCCTGGCTTGACCAGCTCAACCCCCTGGTCGCCGACCAGAAGGCCCGCGGCGTGGAAGCCACTCCCCGGATGGTGCGGGACAGCCTGGCCGGCATTACCACCACCTTTGTCACCCAGGCGCCGGATCTGCCTGGCGTCATGGATTTACAGGTGGACTCAGTGGACGGCGCCATTCCCGTACGGCTCTATGACCCCGATCCCGGGACGGCAAAACCGGTCATGCTGTTCTTCCACGGTGGCGGTCATATGGCCGGCAGTGTGCAGGTGTACGATCCGATTGCCCGCAAACTGGCAAGGGCCACGGGCTGGCTGGTGCTCTCGGTGGATTACCGACTGGCGCCGGAAACCCCCTACCCGGGCGGACTCAACGATTGCCTGGCGGTGACCCGTCAGGTGTGGTCGCTACTGGAGAACGAAGGGGTGGTCTTTGAACGCCGGCTGGCTTTGACGGGGGACTCCGGCGGCGGCACCTATGCGGCGACCGTCAGCCGACAGGTGGCGGGCGATCCTGGACTGAACCTGACCGATCAGATCCTGCTCTATCCGAGCCTGGACTACACCATGGACCATCCGTCCATCACCGGGCACGGCGAGGGGTACCTGCTGGAGGAGGCCAGGATCCGCTGGTATTTCGATCACTATTTCGCTGGCGGCGAGGACCGCCGCGCAGCATCACCGCTACATATGCCAGTGCCGGAGGGCATGCCGGCAACGCTGGTGGTCACCGCCGGCTTCTGCCCACTCCATGACGAGGGGGTCGCCTATGCCCGCAAGCTGGAGGAAGCAGGCGTCACCTGCCGGCTGAAGGACTACGCCGACATGATCCACGCCTACCTGAACCTGGAGGACCTTGTGCCGGACGCCTGCGGGGATACCTACCGACAGGTGGCCGACTTCCTGAATCGGGAGGCCTGATCGGGGGCGGCGAACGGGCCAGGTCGGGAGGCCAGTGCCGTTTACTCGTTAGCCTGCTTCCAGTGCTTTTTGATCTTCTTGGCCAGGGACCACTTGTGCACTTCCGTGGGCCCGTCGTAGACCCGGAAGGCCCGGACCTCGCGAAATACCTGTTCCACGATGGAGTCCTCGGTCAGGCCTGAGCCGCCCATGACCTGAACGCAGCGATCGGCGATACGCATCAGCGCCTCGCTGACGGATACCTTGGCCATGGAACTTTCCACATTACCGTTGTCACCACGGTCCAGCACGCTGGCGCACCAGTCGATCATCAACTGGCATTGCTGGATATCGATCAGGTTCTCCGCCAGCATGAAGCCGACACCCTCGTGGTCCACCAGGGGCTTGCCGAAGGCCACGCGACGGTTGGCGTAATCGGAGGCGATCTCGTTGGCGCGGATACAGGCCCCCAGCCACCGCATGCAGTGGGACAGGCGGGCCGGCGCCAGGCGTACCTGGGCGTAGCGGAAGCCGTCCCCCGCCGCGCCCAGCATCTGGTCGTCTGGCACCCGCAGGTTCCTGATGGTGACGGTGGCATGACCACCGGGCATGGAGCTGTCGATGGTCCGCGGCACCCGGTCGATCCGGATCGCGGGATCAGGCAGGTCCACCAGGAACATGCAGGCGCCCTCGGGTGCCTTGGCCATGATGATACCCACACCGGCCCCCTCGGCGCCGGTAATGAACGCCTTGCGACCATTGATGACCCACTCCTCGCCCTCTTTCCGGCATTCCGTGAACATCATGGAGGGGTCGGAACCGGCGCCGCCCTCATGCGCCGGCTCGGTCATGAAGAACGCCGACCGCTTCTCGCCCCTGACGATGGGTTCCAGGAACCGCTCCCTGATCATCGGGCTGCCCATCTTGCCAAGCAGGTACATGTTCCCCTCGTCGGGCGCGGCAGTGTTGCAGGCCAGTGGGCCCAGGGGAGACAGTCCGCTCCTGATCAGTACCCGGGCGGTACCACGCTGGCTGAGGTGACTGCCATCCGGCAGGATATGGGGGGTCAGTACACCGGCATCCCGGGCCTTCTGCCGCAGTTCCCGGGTCAGCTCATCGGTGGGACAGTCATGGTGGTCCCGCCGTGGGTCAGTCTCGTAGGGCACAACCACCTCGCGGACGAAGCGCTCCACCCTGGCCGCGATCTCTTCGGCCCGGTCCCGGTCCGGGAAGGCATCGGCGCAGCTTGCGCCGGAAATAAGGTCATTGCTCATGCTGAATCTCCATTAAATGATCGCTGGACAGGACACTAGCCGCCCAGCCCCGGCAGGAACAGGATAATGTCCGGGAAGGTCATCAGCAGGAACAGCA
>NZ_JAVVLT010000089.1:0-2172 GCF_036224885.1 Marinobacter sp. OP 3.4 | reverse complement strand
GCAGGCGGTACAACCGCCTGCCGGGCCAAGGTCAGCGGGTCAGAGGCGCGAACTGAAGCCTTCCAGCCCTTCGGTGTGTTTGTTGAAGATGGCCATGTACTCCTCGTTGTCCGGGTCCGGCACAATCCTCTGGTCCCGGGCCTCGGCGAGGGCCGCTTCGCGGGCACTGATCCACCGGTCCATCTTCTCGATGGCTTCCTGGTTGGCGGCTTCGTCCTCCTCGGTCCACTCCCCGATTTCCTTCAGGTACCGCACGGTGCCTTCATGTACCGGGATGGACGACCGGTCCAGGAACTTCCTGAACACATCCATGCTCATGCGGGTGGCCAGGCCATGGGTGCCCTTGTAGTCGTCATGGGCCTGATGGAACCATTTGGCCATGGCGTAGGCGAAATCCTCATCGGCATCGGCGGGAACCGCATAGACAAAGTTGGATGTCAGACCACCAACCCCCTTGGCCGAGGACACACCAAAGTTGATGGTGGTGGGAATGGACATGGGTGAATGCTCGAGGAAGCGCGCCCAGCTTTCCTTGTTATCAACGTCCATCTCCAGCCAGCGGATGCCACCCGGGGCGCCTTCCATCTCCGACAGTACGGAACTGATCGGTGAGCACCAGGCGACGTCTGCCTTACCCTCAACAACGGAACGGCAGTTCTCCACATAGCTGCTGGCAGGAACATATTCGAACGTTTCCCCCGCCTCTGACTCGGAGAGCCCGAGGTAGGAAGGCATGGCCTTGCGCACGGTCGTTGTCATGGGTGGCGAAAAGGCCCCCTGGGCAACCCGTATGCCGTCGGCTTCCAGATCCTCAATGGTGTTCAGGTCCGAATCACCGGACACCACGAAGCCCCAGGGAGTATCGTTGTGGTGCCACACCAGGCGCTGGGCAACTGGCTTGGTGGCCGCATACGCATCAATCCCCTGGATCTGGAAGCGCATCTCGGCGGCGGAGACCGAACTCATGGTGATATCCCGCCGATCCGTCAGGCGCTTGTAGCGTTGTGTCTCACTGTCTTCCGGCACGATTCGGGCGGCCGAATCGGTCTGCTCCTGGAAGATCGCAGCCCACCCATTGGTGGAGGCAAAGCTGCCGGTCTGGGTGCCGGGGGTGCCGATCACCAGCAACCGGGGCAAGGCATCACTGTCGGCATGGGCAATACCCACCGACCCAAGGGCCACCGCAAGGGAAAGCAGGGCAGGCTGCAAGAAACGGGATCGCATTATGTTATCTCCAAGTCCTATTGTTGTTTTTGATGTCATTGTGCGGCGATGGACGATCGCCCATCATCCTGACAACTGTCAGACTAGACCCCGGAGGTCGATTAATCAAAGAACGGTTCAGCCAGCCTGGCCTGCCCCGTCCCACATGATCACATGGGCTTCCGCTGAAAGCAGACACCCATCCGGTTTTTCATTTCAATCAGGTAGGTTTACACTGGACTGACAAATGTCAGGATATCGATACCGCTATGCAGGATAACCACACCCCGACCGAATCAACCTCCCCGGAACTTGCCGAAGCAAGTATGACCGGCATCCAGAACACCACCCTGGTCGAACAGCGCCGGGACCAGATCTGCGAAGCGGCCCTGGAGCTGTTTCTGCAGAAGGGCTTTGCTTCCACCACCATCCGCGATATCTGCGCGCGTTCCGGCGTCAACCAGGCCAGCATCTACGACTACATCGCCAACAAGAACGACATCCTGCGACGATTGCTCAACAAGATGTGGTTCCGCTCCGGGGCCCCCAACCTGTACGACCTGCTGGAAGAGCATCCGGACAGGCCCCTCAAGGAGAATGTTGCCATCTACCTGAAGGAGGTCTGGGCCAAGAAACGCAAGGGCACCCTGCTGGCCTACAGAACCGTGCCCCACCTGACGAAACCTGACCGCAAGGCCATGCGTGCACGGGATGCAAGGGTGATCGGGGAACTGGCCGGGCAGATACGGCACCTGGCGGAATTGCCGGACGATGATCCGAGGGCCCAGGTGGTTGCCAACCTGGTTATCTTCATGGGTGGCTTTGGCCCCCTCAGGGACTGGCTGCACACGGATCTGGACAGCGACCTGGTTGCGGACACCGTGGCCACGGCCATTGTGGCGATGATCGAAAGCCTGCACAGCCAGCCATCCACGGGAACCGCTCAGCCCACCACAGACAGCAAATAAG
>NZ_JAVVLT010000088.1:0-2254 GCF_036224885.1 Marinobacter sp. OP 3.4 | reverse complement strand
GTCGATCACTGGCATCTCTATGCTCACTCATGCTTCGGCCTTGAGCTCATAACGCAAGTGGTAATGGGCGCCAACGGAGCGCAGCGTAGTTGGCGTCCCGTTGACCACATTGTTAGCGCCTTACGCGGTGCCGAAACACCACCCCGACAGCGGTAAACGCACTTAAGTATATTGATTGGGCGACTCCTGAAGCCAGATAGTCGATTCCACCCGGACCAGACATCCCGTTAACTTGATCTCGTTGCATTTCGGCAACGCTGCTCCAGAGTATGGCAGTGTCTAGCGCGCCAACTAAGAAGCCAACCAAGGCCGCGATGAGGAAAGGGCTTCTCATCGCAAACCAGCCTATTGCGATACCCGGCACAATATTCAACGCGGCGATCAAAACGTTGGCCCAAGGTGCTATAAAGGGGAACGAACTCGCCTCAGGTGTCTCCAGATTGACGAGGAACCCAGAAGCCTGAGATGCGCCGAACGCAAGCACAAAGCCAATAATCGCTACAATAATTTCGGCTTGCTTCAGAGTGACCTCCTGTGGTGCTAACGCTGATGGTAACCGGCGCCGGAGCGCAGCGGAGGGAACCAAAAGCGGTACGCTTTTGGCGTCCGGTTGACCGCCTGGTTACATGGTGATTCGGTAGTATCGGCCATACTCTCCATCCTTAGGACCATCGTGCGTGGCCTGCCATCCCAGTTTCTGAGCCACTCTCTGGCTAGCCACATTGTCATCCGCGATGAAAACCTGAACGGTATCTAAATCGATCTCGGAGGATAGTCTTTCAACTGCCAACTCGCATGCCTTGGTAGCTATGCCGTTGCCCCAAAACTCCGATCTGATGAAATAGCCGAAATCCGGAACACCATCCATCTGTTTAATGCCGCAGAATCCAATGAACTCGTCAGTATCAGCGTTGGCTACAACGAAGCGGGTCGGGTTAGTAAGCGCACTCTCAAACCACGAATCTACCTCATCTTCAGCCAGGGCGCGACGAGGCCCGAGAAACCGCATTACCTGAGGATCTCGAAGCATAGAAATGACAGCCTCTTTATCTTGGTGACGAAGATTCCTCAGTTTCACCGAAATCATAGGCTTGGCTTCACCATGTAACGTTTGCAGCAGGGGCGCGACGTCAGGAGCGTCCCTTGCCTGCATTGGTTATGCCTGAAAGCAGGCTGAAAGGAACCGCTACCATGACCCCCAAACCAGCGCCCCATAAAATTTCTGTAGCTCCGATGCTTACTTGAGAATCTAATAACAACCCAAAAAGATAAAGAAAACAAGAAAACACCAGGACACCAGAAGCGGCACCAGCTAACGACAAGGCAGTCAGGTTGAGCCGCCCGAACCTTTGCAACATGAGAAACTGCGGCACTCCCAGAGCAATGGTTCCCAAGTAGCTTGTGAGTAGGCCGAACAAAATAGCCATCGGCAGCGCATTACCATATGCCTGCCCTTGGGTAAGCAAAGCGGGCACAAGGATCACCACAACGATTGGGGTAACTGGAGCAACAGTTGAAGCTAACCACAGACGTTTCTTATTCATAGGCATAACGCCTTTGTCAGCCGCGTTTTGGTTGTAGTGGATTTTTGTGCAAAGATGGCCGAAGGCCATGCACAAAAAGGAGCGACGACCAAAACGTCGGCTGGACAAACTTGTTAAGCACTTTTACCTACGATTATATATACGGCCATTGCTGCAATCCAAAAACAGAAGAAGAAGAAAGATAGAACTATCATTTGATAGCTTACTGAAGGTTTTTTCAGTATTTTTTTATCGAGCCATTTTTGAAACCCTTTGTGCTCACCTCTATTGAGACTCTCTTCAACATCCTGCCGAATAGTTTCTTTACTAGCAGAGAATAAATTAGCGTCAGGCGCAACTTCTTGTTCGTAAATAGATGCACGACGCTCCCATCGGGACTGCCAATACTTACCTCCAAGATTAACAAAAAACCAGAGAAGTGAAACAATTGCACCAAGAGCCGCAAGGATAATACCGTAGGGGCCAGCTTTTTGAGTAAAGAAACCAATGGCAATAGCTGTATTTAGGGCCATGAAATAATTGGATCGTTGCCAAAACATTCCAATTTCAAGATTTCTGGTCTCGATGGCTATTTTATAGAGCTCTTTCTTTTCCATTTGAGGTACATCTGTAATTTGTTTTTCTTCGATTTCCATCTGTGAGCCTTATGGTGCTTAACGCCGCCAACACGCGCAGCTTTGTAGTGGAGGCGAAGCCGCAACGGAAAAGCT
>NZ_JAVVLT010000087.1:0-43518 GCF_036224885.1 Marinobacter sp. OP 3.4 | reverse complement strand
GGCCGGCAATGCCGGCCGGGTTCCGGGATTCCATCAGGGTCAGGGACGCGCCACACCAAACTGCATCTTGTGGGGCTCACGCCGCTCTGCGTCACGACAGACCGACAGCACGTAGGACAGTACCGAGCGGGTCTCACGGGGGTCGATCACGCCATCATCCAGGAGCCGGGCGCTGGTGGTGAACACATCCATCTGGCTCTCGAAGGTGTCTACGATCTTCTTTTCCATGGCGGCGAGCTTGTCGTGGTCCACCTCGCCGGTCTTGCGCTTCATGGCCGCCTCGGTGACGTTGGTCATGGTCTTGGCGGCCTGTTCGGCGCCCATAACGGCAGTCTTGGCATTGGGCCAGGAGAAACAGAACCGGGGCGCAAAGCCTCGTCCGCACATCCCGTAGTTACCTGCCCCGAAAGAGGCGCCGCAGTAGATGGTGATCTGGGGCACAGTGGCGTTGGTCACCGCCTGGATCATCTTGGAGCCATGCTTGATGATGCCAGCCTGTTCGTATTCCTTGCCAACCATGAAGCCGGTGGTGTTGTTCAGGTACAGAATCGGCGTCTGCGACTGGCAGCAAGCCTGGATAAAGTGGGTAGCCTTGGTGGCACCGGCCGGGTCGATAGGACCGTTATTGGTGATAATGCCCACCGGCAGGCCCTCAACCTTGGCATGGCCACAAACCGTGGAAGAGCCATAGTTGGCGCCGAACTCCAGGAAGTAGGAGTCATCCACGATGCGGGCAATCACCTCTTTCATGTCCACCGGCCGTTTGTAGTCCATAGGCATAACGCCCAGCAGTTCTTCCCGGTCATAGCGAGGTGGCTGGAAGGAGCGTGGCTTGTCTTCCGGCAGCTCACCATCCCAGTCCAGCTGGGCGACAATCTCGCGCACCATGCGCAGGGCGTCGCGGTCGTCTTCTGCCAGGTAATCCCCCAGTCCGGAGATGCTGGTGTGCATCTCGGCGCCACCGAGTTCTTCCTCGGTGGCGATTTCACCGGTGGCCGCCTTGAGCAGGGGAGGCCCGGCCAGGAAAGCCCTGGAGCGGTCACGAACCATGATGATGTAATCGGACAGACCGGTCTGGTAGGCACCGCCTGCGGTGGACGAGCCGTGGGTGACCGTGACCACGGGCAGCCCGGCCGCCGACAGGCGGGTCAGGTTGGCAAACAGGGTACCGCCGTGTATAAACTGGTCCACCTTGTATTTCAGCAGGTTGGCGCCCGCACTCTCCACCAGCTGGACGTAGGGCAGTTTGTTCTTGAGGGCCAGTTCCTGGACCCGCAGCTGTTTTTCCAGACCCATAGCTTGCATAGCGCCGGCATCAATGCCCGAGTCGTTGGCGGCAATCATCACCCTTACGCCGGAAACGTAGCCGATTCCGGCCACCACGCCACCACCGGGCACACTCTGGTCCGGGTCCGGGGTATCCAGCCCATAACCGGCCAGGGTAGACAGCTCCAGGAAGGGCGCACCCGGATCCAGCACCAGGGCGATACGCTCTCTTGGCAGCAACTGGCCCCGCTTCTCGAAGCGCTCCTTGGAAGCCTCGGACTTGGTCCGGGTGCGGTTTTCCAGTTCGCGGATGCGTTCCAGCAGAGAGAGCATACCCTGTTGATTCTCGCGAAACGTGTCGCTGCCAACCGATAGTTTGGACTCGATGACTGCCATAGGTTTGGTATTCCAGGTTCGTGAATTCCTCACTGGCATCAAAACCAGTGCCTGTTATCGGGCTATGCTGAAAGAATCCTTTGCGCCCGTCTTGTGTGAACTGGCTGGCGCGGTTCCGGGGCTGCCCTTTTCTTCAAAATAAATTTGATCAAGCGATTGGTCAATACTAGAATCACAAAAAACCAACAAACGGAAAGAAACCTATGATCAAGCTGTACCACTGCATGAGTGCCCGTTCGTTCCGGGCGTTATGGGCACTGGAAGAACTGGGCCTGGACTACGAACTGATGATGCTGCCGTTCCCGCCCCGGATGTTCAAAAAGGAGTACCTGGGCATCAACCCCCTGGGTACCATCCCGGCCTTCTTTGACGGTGACACCTTCATGACGGAGTCATCCGCCATTGCCCAGTACCTGGCGGAACGGTATGGTCAGGGCAAGCTGAACATTCCGGTGGACGACCCCCGTTACGGTGCTTACCTGAACTGGCTGCACTTCGGTGAGGCCACCCTCACCTTCCCACAGACCCTGGTGCTGCGCTACACCCGCCTTGAACCAGAAGAGCGCCGAGTACCCCAGGTCGCGGAAGACTATAAGAAGTGGTTCCTCGGAAGGCTGCGGGGCGTGGAAGCCTCACTGGAGAAAACCTCGCCGTGGATCCTTGGCGACACCTTCACCACAGCGGATATCTCCGTAGCCTATGCACTGATGCTGGCAGAGAATCTGAACATGGAAAACGAGTTTGGCCCCAACACCCTGGCTTACTGGCAGAGGGTCCAGCATCGTGACGCCTTCAAACGGGCACTGGAGAGCCAGGAAGAGGCGGCCACGCCCCAAGGTATTTCCTGAACCCCGTTCAGGACAGGGAGGGTCAGAAGCCCTCCCGGATGGTTTCCCGTCAGTCAACGATGTAACGGAGAGAATCAGGCTGTGGTGCCGCAGCGGCCGGCATCCTGGACTTCCGCCAGGAACTCCAGGATGGCATCGTTGAAGACATCATTCTGGTCGCCGGACACCATATGCCCTGCCCCGCTCACATCAACCGCGCGGGCACCGGGAATCAGTTGCAGGAAGTCCCTTACCCCTTCCTCGCTGACCACGTCACTCATCTTGCCCCGTACCAGGAGTGTGGGCACGTCGATGCGCCGCGCAGCATCCCGCAACCGCTCCACATTGCGGACGGACCCCGGTGTGCGATCACCACTGATAAAGGCCGGATCCCAATGCCAGTAAAGACGGTCGTCCTCCCCGACCCGCAGGTTCTTGCGCAGCCCCTCCCGGGAGCGGGGTCTGGCCTTGCGGTGAGGCATATAGCCGTTGACGGCCGCCACCACTTCTTCATAGGAATCGAAGCCGCCGACATGGGCCGACATGAACTGACGGATACGCTGCACCCCCTCCGGCTCGACCCTGGGCACAATGTCTACCAGCACCAGGCCATGGAGGGGCAGGTGTGAACCCTCTCCAGCCGCCAGCAGGGAACTGATGCCACCGAGTGAGGCACCGATCAGCACGGGAGGCCGCTTCAGTTCCGCCAGAATGGCGTGCACATCCTCCACGAAGCGGTCGAGGGTGTAGTCCCCTTCTGGGCACCAGTCGCTTTCCCCATGGCCACGCATATCCACAGTCATGGCCCGGTAGCCGTTACCGGCCAGGGTACGGGTCAGCGCGCCCCAGGAGTGACGGGTCTGGCCACCACCGTGGAGCATGACCACAGGCTGATGCTCCGGGTGACCTGCCACATCAGCAGCCAGTTTCAGACCCGATGCGCCATTGAGATAGATGCGTTCCATAGAATTTCTCCGGTGTTACGCCCCCACCCGTGACATGGCAGGGGATCAGTCATCGCAAGCTTATCGAGCGCTTGCTATCAAAGTCATGATGAAGCCTTAATTACCGTCAAAAATGCCAGATAGTTTTGCGACTACTACACAACGGGGACTGTTGCAGTTCGCGTGTCCCGTCTGAGTCAGACCAGTCCCCAGTTACAGGCATCCTGTTCCGGCACCGGAATCTCCAGTTCCAGCAGTACTTGGGAGTAGGTTTTCCCCTGTGGATCGAGATGGAGGGAGCTGACACCCCCACCATCCAGGGACTCCGCCAACAGGAAGTTGATGCCGTGAATACCCGGCAAAGGATACGCCGTCACTTCGCCCCGTGTCAGCCCGCTGAAACAGGCTTTGACACGCTCAGGGGTCAGGGCAGCGCGAATCACATCGAAATAACGGGAGTCGCGAGCGATCACGCCAATATTGGCGTAGTTGCCCTTGTCGCCACTGCGGGCGACGGCAAGATCGATTAATGGCAAGGTGGTTGTGCGGCCCTCCGACACCCGGGGCGACTCCACCGGCGCGGCCGGTTGTGGCTGACCCTGGCCTCGCAGACTGGCCACCTTCAGGGCAACGGGCTCGCCGCCGACCTTCACGGTTACCGGCACCTGGTCCTTGTCGATCAGTCCCGAGAACAGACTGACGACCGGGCTGGGCCGCGGCCGCCCGGGGGTGACGCCGGTCACCGCTGGCGACATGGATAACGCAGCGCCGACGAACTCCTTGGAGAAAAGCTCCACACCTTCCTTGCGTGGGTGATGGACACCCAGGCGCAGAACGACTTCACGGACCTGACGCGCTTCCGGCCTGGCCTGGTCGCCGAACATGGCCTCGGCCCCAATCACCTGCAGGTCGCTCTTGGTAAACGCCGGCAAGCCCTCCTCTTCCAGCATTGAGGAGGTTCGATTGCGGATTGCCTCGCCCATACGACGGGCCTTGGCCGCAGCATCCCGGCCGACGATCACGAAACTGCCGATACAGGTAAAGCCGCCCATATGGGTGGCGCTGACCTTGTAGGTGGCGGTGGGCTCACGGCCCCGGGCCCCCTTGATAAGAACCCGGTCATCACCCACCTGCTCCATGGTGACGCTGGTGAAGTCGCAGATCACATCCGGCAGCACATAGCTGTGGGCATCGCCGATTTCATACAGCATCTGCTCGCCGGCGGTCAGTACCGAGACCAGGCCACCCGTCTCCGGTGGCTTGGTCAGCACGAAGCTGCCATCGGCGGACACTTCAGCAATGGGAAAACCGGTGTTCTCCCAGCCTGCCTGGGTCTCTTCCCAGTCAGTAAAATTGCCACCGCTGGTCTGTGCGCCACACTCGATCAGATGACCCACCAGGCCGCCGGCCGCCAGGCGGTCGTAATCCTCGGGCTGCCAGCCAAATTCATGGACCAGCGGCCCTACGGCGAGCGCACTGTCAACGCAGCGGCCGGTCACCACAATATCGGCCCCGGCATCCAGGGCCGCGGCTATGGGGAAGGCGCCCAGATAGGCGTTCACGCTCATGACCCTGTCGGGCATGGGGGCACCGGTTTCCATTTCCCGCAGGTCCTTTTGCCGGAGTTCGTCGGCCCGCTCCAGCAGGTTGTCCCCTTCCACGGTGCCGATCTTCAGGGTGACGCCGGCCTCTTCCGCCACCGCCTCCAGGGCCCGGCGGCAGGCCTCCAGGTTGACCCCACCGGCATTGGCGATGACCTTGATCCGCTTGTCGGCAATTTCCCTGACCCAGGGCTTCATCACCCGTTCGATAAAGTCCGTGGCGTAGCCGGCTTCCGGGTCGCGGGAGCGGGCCTTGGCGAGAATCGACATGGTGATTTCCGCCAGGTAGTCCAGGATCAGGTAGTCCACCCCACCATGGCTGATCAGCTGTTTCGGCCCCAGTGCTGTGTCGCCCCAGTACCCGGAGGCACCACCGATCTTGATAACCTTGTCTGACATCTCAACCTCGAATGACTTGATGAAATGGCCGGGCCGTTAAAGGCCAAGCTGACGGGACGCCAGGTCCCGCATGATTTCTTCGGCACCACCGCCGATGGCGTTGACCCGGACTTCACGATAGATGCGCTCCGACTTGGGTCCACGCAGGAAGCCGGCACCACCGAGGGTCTGTACCGCTTCCCGGGCGCAGTACTCCATGGTCAGGGTGCTCTGGTTCTTGAGCAGGCACACATCGGCTACCGGGTTCTCCCCGTGATCGATCCGCCAGGCGAGTTTTTCCAGGTAGGCCTGGCTGGCCTCGATCTTCATGTACATATCCGCCAGCTTGTGGCGAACCACCTGGTGCTCGATCAGCGACTTGCCAAAGGTCTGGCGTTGGCGGGCATAATCTACGGTTTCTTCGTAACAAGCGCGGGCGAAGCCGATGCAACTGGCAGCCATGAATATACGCTCATAGTTGAAATTGTTCATGATCATCTTCGAACCCTGGTTCTCCTCCCCCAGCAGGTTGCCCACCGGCACACGACAGTCATCGAAATACAGGGTGGCGGTATCGGAACACCACCAGCCCATCTTCCGGTCCAGGGGTGTGCGGGTGAAGCCCGGGGTGCCCCGGTCGATCACCAGCAGGGAAATGCCCTTGTGGCCAGCCTCACCGGTACGTACAGCCACGGTGTAGGTGTCCGCGCGCATACCGGAAGTGATGAAGGTCTTGGAGCCGTTAACGATGTAATGGTCGCCATCCCGTTTCGCGGTGGTCTTCAGTGCAGCCACGTCCGAGCCGCCACCGGGTTCGGTAATGGCCAGGGCACTGATGGCCTCTCCGGCAAAGATCGGTGGCAGCACACGCTGCTTGAGGTCTTCGGAGCCGTACTTCACGATTGGTGGCGAACCGATGCCATGACTCATCAGACTGGCGGACAGGCCACCACAACCAGCCCTGGCCAGCTCCTGAGCGGAAATGATCATATAGAACAGGTCCGCTTCGATGCCACCGTACTCCTCCGGATAGCCCAGGGGGATCAGACCAATGTCAGCGGCTTTCTTGTAGAGTTCTCGGGGGAAAGTGCCGGCCTCATCCCATTCGGTGACGAAGGGCTCAATCTCCTTGCGGACAAAGGCACGCGCCGAATCCCGGAAGGCCTCGTGTTCGGCGGTGTAGAACGGACTACTGGTGGTCATGAATCTTCCTCGGTTATGTCAGTTCAGGCGAATTACTGGTATTGCTTGCGCAGCTCGCGCTTGAGTACCTTGCCGGTGGCGGTGCGAGGCAGCTCTTCCACCACTGCCAGGTGCTTGGGCACTTTGAACCGGGCCAGGTGTTCGCTGCAGTAAGTCTGGATGTCCTCCAGGGTGGGCTCTTCGCCCTCTTCCGGCACCACCAGCGCCATGGGCACTTCGCCCCATTTGTCGTCGGGCACACCGATCACCGCCACATCCCGCACTTTCGGGTGACGGTAGAGCACCTGCTCCACCTGGGTGGGATAGACGTTCTCACCACCGGAAATCAGCATGTCTTTCTTGCGATCGACGATGTAATAGAAGCCTTCGTCATCCTGTCGGGCCAGGTCGCCACTGTGAAACCAGCCGTTACGCCATTCCTCGGCCGTGGCGTCGGGACGGTTCCAGTACTCCCGGAACATGCTGGGGCCACGCAGCACCAGCTCGCCGGTTTCACCGGGGGCCACGTCGTTGTCGTTCTCGTCCACAATGCGCATCTGCACATGGATCAGGGGCTTGCCCACCGAGCCGTTCTTGCGCACGGCGTTTTCATTATCGAGAAAACAGGCGGACGCACAGGTCTCTGTCATACCGAAGCCTTCCAGGAACTGGAAGCCCCGCTTCTGGAAGAATTCGATCACCGGGATCGGGCACGGTGCCCCACCGGACAGAAGCACCTTGAGGGATGACAGGTCATAGTCGTCGAAATCCGGTCGCTGGCTGAGCATCAGCCACATGGCCGGCAGCAGGAAAAGCGTGCTAACCCGCTCTTTCTCGAGCATCTTTAACAACTTTTCTGGCTCAAACTGGGCTTGTAAAAGTATGCGCCCCCCGCAATAAAGCACCGGCAGGGTGTAAATCGCCAGGCCACCGATGTGGAACAGTGGCGCCACTGTCAAAGTACTATCTGAGGTATTAAGAGCCAGGGGGCTCATCTGGGTATTGATCGCCACCCACGTGGGGTTGGCGTGGGTCAGCAGGGCGCCCTTGGGCTTGCCGGTGGTGCCGGAGGTATACATCATCATCAACGGATCGTCCTGCCCGACCAACACATTGCGGTCGGTGGCATCGGCAGCGGCCAGGCTTTCCCGGTAGTCCGGATCGCCGTCCGCCCCGAGCATGCCTTCACCGCATTCGCCGTTTACCGCCACCGCATGCTGCAGGGTGGTCTCGTTGCGGATGGGCTCCAGTAACGGCAGAAAGCGGGCATGGTAGACAATCACCGAGGCTTCCGCATCGTTGATAATGAATTCCAGCTCCTTGGCACTGAGGCGGAAATTCAGCGGCACCGCAATGGCCCCAAGCTTGGCGCAGGCAAAGAAGGTTTCCAGGAATGCCGTGCTGTTGAGCATCAGCAGGCACACACGGCTGCCCCGGGTTGCTCCGTGCGCCGCCAGCATGTTGGCGGCACGGTTCACACGCTGGTCGAATTCGCCGTAGGTCACACGATCATCGTTACAGACAACGGCCTCGGTATCCGGTCTGTGCCAAGCATGGTAACGCAGCCAGTCGCCAATGCCGCCGATGTAGTGGGAGCTGAGGCTGGGGTCGGTCTGTTGTGTTTGTTGTTGAGTCATAATGAACCTCTGATCATCGGGTTGCCCATGGAGACGCTGAACTCTGAACCATAGCAGCGGCCGGCTGTGCAAACTTGCGTGAACTGGCTGTGGAGGCGCTCGGCGGCCCCTTACTGGCGGTCACCTGCACACGGATCCTCAGGCGGCGTGAACCACTGACAATATCCCTTGGCGGAAGACCATAGATGCGCCGTATGGAATGGCTGAAATGCGTGGAATCTGGATAGCCGGTTTCCAGCGCAATATCTGTCAGCGTAGACGGAGAACGCACGTGGTACAGCAACGTCCGCGCACGGCGCCAGGCCCGGTATTTGCGCAGACAGATCCCGGTTTCCGCCTTAAAAAGGTGGAGGAACCGGGAGAGGGACAACCCCTGACTGTCGGCAAGGCAAGAAGCACTGCAGGGGTCAGCCGTATTTTCACAGATGTGGTCCACCACGTGGCTTACCCTCGGGTCTAGCAGCCTTCTCGGCAAGGGCTGGCCGAACAGCAGGTCATCAAACTCCGCATCCGAAAGCCGGGCGCTGGTGGTTACCTGCTGCAGGCGCATAACACCCTCGAGGATCCTCGCCCTTACCGCCGAAGCGTTCTCCTGCAACTTCCGTTGAATGCAGGCACCGGCCATCACCGTATCCGTGTACTCAGGCTCAAGCATGACAACAGCCAGGTGCCGGTCTGCCGTGCGAACACGGTGGGGGGTATAGGGGGGCACCCACGCCAGGTGTCGGGCACTCCAGCCATTGCCAATATTGACCTGCAAAGGTTCCAGGTCGGAAACATACAGCGTCGCACACCCGAAGTTCCGGACGCCGGGTCTGCCCAGCAGACCGTAGTAAAAAACCCGGTGCGGGCCAATCAACATCAGCCGACTGTTTTCTTGTTCTTGGCTGGGGGTAAAACTCATTGCGTTACCCTCTCGGTTATCATCACCCCAAGGTTAGACCTAACACTTGGTCAAATTCAAGATTGGGACTAGAATAATTTGACCGAGTGATTGGTCTCATGTCTGAATAACCCTGTCCACCGATCAACTGGCACCGCTCCCTGCCCACACGGAAACCTGATCCGCAAGCGAGCCGTGTCAGTAACAATAACTGAAAAGAAGGCCATACACCGCCTTTGACCAATGGAGAGCAGCATGCGTTACACCACCGAGCACAAGAGCCTCTACGACTCCGTCAGCAAATTCGTTGCAGAGGAAATCAACCCTTACGTGGACGAGTGGGAGAAAGAAGGCATCTTCCCGGCCCGCGAACTTTTCCGGAAGATGGGTGCCAAGGGCTTCCTCGGCATCACCAAGCCCGAGGCCTTTGGCGGCATGGGACTCGACTGGAGTTATGACCTGGCCTTTTGCGAAGCCATGGGTGAAACCAACTGTGGCTCCATACCCATGGCCGTCGGGGTTCAGACCAACATGGCCACCCCCGCCCTGGCCAAGATAGGCTCCGATGAACTGCGCAAGGAATTCCTGGCGCCCGCGATCTCCGGTGACTACGTCGCCTGTATCGGCGTATCCGAACCGGGAGCCGGCTCTGACGTTGCCTCCATCAAGACCACCGCCCGCAAGGACGGTGACGATTACATCATCAATGGCGGCAAGCTGTGGATCACCAACGGCACCCAGGCCGACTTCATGTGCCTGCTGGCCAACACCGGCGACGGCCCGGTGCACAAGAACAAGTCGCTGATCGTTCTGCCCATGGATACGCCGGGCGTTACCGTCGCCCGCAAGCTGGACAAGCTGGGTATGCGCAGCTCCGACACTGCCCAGATCTTCTTTGAAGACGTGCGGGTGCCCCAGCGTTATCGCATCGGTGAAGAAGGTATGGGGTTCATCTACCAGATGCAGCAGTTCCAGGAAGAACGCCTGTGGGGTTCCGCCAGCCTCATTCGCTCCCTGGAGAAGTGCATTGAAGACGTTGCTGAATATACCCGCCAGCGCGTCGCCTTCGGCAAGCCGCTACTGCACAACCAGAGCATTCATTTCCGCCTGGCGGAACTGCAGACGGAAGTGGAGTTGCTGCGGTCGCTGGTTTACCGGTGCACTGAAGGGTACATTAACGGAGAGGACATGACCCGACTGGCCTCCATGGCCAAGCTGAAAGCGGGACGACTTGCACGGGAAGTGACTGACAGTTGTCTGCAGTACTACGGTGGCATGGGCTTCATGAACGAAACCCTGATTACCCGCTTCTACCGGGACCTGCGCCTGGTTTCCATCGGCGGCGGTGCCGACGAAGTCATGCTGGGCATTCTGTCCAAGTTCATGGGAACCCACCCCGGCGGCCAGTAAACCGGGGCGAAAGACTCTGGGTCGTCAGGGACGATGACCCGTGGCCAGTTGCCAGACCCGGTCGGTGAGATCCTCCAGGGAAAGACCTCCGCCATGGCGGAACCAGGTCGGCGTCCAGTGCAGGGAACCCGCCAGCAACTTACGAAGAATGTCCGGCTCCATGGTGACCACGCCGGCCTGGTGAGCCTCTCGAAGCACGTCCAGCCAGATACCTTCGTACTCTTCCCGCAGCCGGAGAATGGTTGCCTTGCCCTCCTCGGACAGATTGCGCCACTCGTCCACCATGACACTCCAGGCTTCGCCGGTTTCACCATTCATGGCGTACAACTCGACAGAAATCAGGGTGCGTAGCCGATCCTCCAGTGCCGGGCGACTTTCCAGCGCCCGCTTCAGGCGGCCCAGGTTGAGAACGATGCTCTCTTCCATCACCGTGCGCAGAATTTCGTCCTTGCTGCGGTAATGGTGAAAGATACTGCCCGGCAGGATACCCGTCTCACGCCCGATATCACGTACCGTTGTCTGCAGATAACCCTTGCGGCGGAACAGGCGGGCAGCCGTATTGAGCACCACCCCGCGGGGACTTTTGGGGTCGGTGATTTTCCCGCTCTCAATCAGTTCTTTGCCGATCTCTTCACTGAATTCCAAGTTTCCGGCTCTCTCACGGGGTTAAACAAAGAAACCGTACGGTCCCATCAACACGCTGCATTCTAAAGCAAATCCATCACGGCGAGCCAATAAACAGGCATGCACAGCATTGGCCCAAAGGTCCTTCGACCTCAACAATACCAAACGCTTGCTCAAATCCTTGCTATCCGCTAGATTGATGAAAACAACAGACCCCGACACGGCGGAGGCCCATATGGCCAGGCAACCACAACACGCAACCGACCCCACCATGAACATGATCGACCGGGTATGCGCCGGCGACATGCTGACCCGGGCAGCGGACCTCTATCCCGACAACGTCGCCATGGTTGACGACGGCCGCACCCTCACCTACCGGGAATTCGAGGACCAGGCCAACCGCATGGCCCACAGTCTGCTGGACCTTGGCCTGAAAGCCGGCGAGCCCGTGGGCATTCTGGCCCGCAACTGCATCGAGCTGATGGTGAGTTACATGGCCTGCGCCAGGGCCAACCTGGTGTTTGCCCCGGTCAACCTGGGCCTGAAGCCCCATGAGATCGCCTACTGCCTCAGGGACTGCGGCACCCGCGTCCTGATCGTCGAGGAGGCACTGGCCGGAGCCGGGCAGGCGCTGCCCGACCAGTTGCCGGACCTGGAGTTCCTTTACTGGACCGGAGACAGCACCCATAGCGCCGGAGGGCACACCTGGAAGCCGGTACAGCAGCTGATCGACAACGGCAACGACAGCCCTCTCGAAGTGGTGGTCGGCGACCGGGACCCGGTGCAGCTGCTTTACACCTCCGGCACCACCGCCAACCCCAAGGGCGTGGTCACCAGCCACCTGGCGGTCACCATGGCGGCCATGGCCAATGTCATCGCCAATCAGCTTCCGCCGGAAGCCGCCATGCTCTGTCAGTTGCCACTGTTCCACTGCACCGCGGTTAACTGCCTGGCACTGCCCACGTTCATGATGGGCGGCAAGCTGGTGATGGCCAAGGGCTTTGATGCCCGGGAATGCGCCCGGCTGATCGAAAAGCACCGCATATACATGCTGCTGGGCCTGCCGATGATGTACAACGAGATGCTGACGGACCCGGAAGCCAGCAAGCGGGACTTCTCATCGGTAAGGCGGGCGCTGTACGCCATGGCGCCGATGGCGGAATCAAAGCTGCAGGCCATTCATGATGCCTTCCCAAATGCCGATGTGGTGCTGGGCTCCGGCCAGACCGAGTTCACCCCGGCCACCTGCCTGATCCGCCCGGAACACCAGTGGAGCAAGGCTGGCTCCTGGGGCACCGCCACCCCCATGACCCGGGTGGCCATTATGGACGATCACGGCCGCCTGCTGCCGCCGGGGGAATCCGGCGAGATCGTCTACCGGGGACCGCAGGTGATGACCGAATACCTGAACCAGCCGGAAAAAACCGAAGAAGCCTTCAAATACGGCTGGTTCCACAGTGGCGATATTGCGTCCATCGACGAGGATGGCGCAATCTGGTTTACCGACCGCAAGAAAGACATCATCAAGACCGGCGGCGAGAATGTCGCCTCACTGGATGTGGAACGCTGCCTGATCGGTCACCCGAAGGTCGCCGAGGCGGCGGTCATAGGCATTCCCCACGAACGCTGGGGCGAGGCCATCACCGCCAACGTGATCCTGATGCCGGGCGAAGAAGTGACCGAGGACGAACTGATCGCCCACTGCCGGGAACACCTGGCGGGCTTCAAGGTGCCCAAGGCTATTGTGGTGGTGGATGAGTTCCCCCGTACCGGCACCGGCAAGATCCAGAAGCACCTGATTCGAAAGGGTATGGAGGGATACTTTTCGGAATAAATCCAAAGTTTGATGCAGTATACACCGGATCAACATCCCCAAACCGCAAGAAGGTAGACGGATACTAAAAACCTACCCCGCCCTAAAATAAGGTGTCCGGTGCCGTGCCCAAATGATGATAGTCGTCGCGCAGCCGATACTTCATCAGCTTACCCGAAGGCGTTCGCGGCAGCTCATCGGCAAACACAACGTGCTTCGGGCACTTGAATCCGGCCAGGTGTTTGCGGCAGTGGTCGATTATGTCCTTGGCGATGGCCGCATCATTGCCCGGCACCACCACCGCGCAGACCGATTCAATAAACCGGGCGTCGGGCACGGCGATTACTGCAACCTCGCGCACGTCCGGATGACGCATCAACACGTCCTCTACCTCGGCTGGATAGACATTCTCACCGCCGGTACGAATCATATCCTTCTTCCGGCCGGATATACAGAGCAGGCCGTCCTCCGTGAGCCGCCCCAGGTCGCCGGTGCGACACCAGCCATTCACGAAGGTCTCGGCGCTAGCATCCGGGCGCTGCCAGTAACGTTCGCATACCACCGGGCTGCGGATCCAGATCTCACCCTCGGCCCCGGTGGCCACTTGCTGCCCCTCATCGTCCCGAAGTGAAATCTCGGTGAACGGCATGGGCCGGCCCACACTGTCCGGGCAACTCAAGGTTTCCTCGCCCGTCGAACAAGCGGCAATGGGCGTGCCCTCGGTGAGCCCGTAGACCTGCGAGATCTCAATCCAGGGATAGCGCCGCTGCAGCACCTGCGTGGCCCACGGCAGCAGCGGGTCGCCACCGGAGAGAATACGTTTCAGACTGGACAGATCGTATTTTTCCGCCTCCTCGACGTTCAGCTGGGCAAGCTCGTAGATCATGAACGGGAAGAGAAACAGATCAGTCACAGTCTGTCGCTCGACCGTCGCCAGAACCCTGTAAATGGAAAAGCCCCCGCTTCTCAATACTACGGCGTGCCCCCCGGCCGCCAGCGCCGAGCTGGTCAGATCCTCCACGGCGCCAACGTGGTACATGGGGCCGGTGGTCATGGCCACCGTGTCCTGGTCGAACCCCCATTGCAGGGCCTGAATGGCAGCGAACCACAGGGCATTACTGTGGCTCCACAATGCGCCCTTGGGCCGCCCGGTGGTTCCGGATGTGTACATCAGCATGGCCGGGTACGTCTGCGCCGGCCGCGGGCCCGGCGGGTTGCCGGTATCGCCGTCGAGCACGGACCAGGACGCTGCCCAGTGGGGCACCGGCGCATCTTCCTGCTCCAGTGCGATGAAGTCGCTCACTGGCAGGCCCTGACGAACAGGCGCCAGGGTTTCAGCCAGGCTGGCATGGAAACATAGGGTCCCGCAGCCGGAGTCGGTAATTGCGAACTCCAGCTCCTCCGCAGTGAGCCGGAAATTCAGTCTCACGGCAATGGCACCGATACGGGTGACTGCCAGGTACAGTGCCCAGTACTCCAAGGCGTTGTACAGCAGAATCCCAACCCGGTCCCCGGAACGCACTCCGCGCCCTATTAGTGCGTTGGCACGGGCGTTGACCCTTTCGCGAAGCTGGTCATGGGTCCAAGTCTCCCGGTCCTCGAATGACACAGCCGGCCGATGGCCACCGATGCGCCGACATGGCCACTGGCTGCGCCGTGTGATGAATCCGATATCCATGTAAATCTCCCGCCCCGGACGGCGCTCAGACGGCCTCGGGCTTTTTCAGTTTCGCCTCCAGCTCATGACGCTTGATCTTTCCCGTGGTGCTGCGGGGCAGATCGGCGTCGGTTACCAGACGAACGTTTTTAGGCATCTTGTAACCAGCGATCCGGCCACGGCAGCACGCCAGTACGTCTTCCTCCAGCAGGTTGTCGACGGCTGGCACGACGAACACTACCGGCACCTCTCCCCAACGGGCGTCCGGCGTGCGCACCACCACCGCCTCGGCGATACGGGCGTCGGCGAGCAGAACACGTTCAATTTCGGCCGGATAGATGTTCTCACCGCCGGACTTGATCAGGTACTTGCGTCGGTCCACGAAGTCCAGCGTCCCGTCCGGATTGCGCACGAACATGTCGCCCATGTGGAACCAGCCACCGCGAAAATCCCTGGCGTTCACCTCCGGCGCTTGCCAGTAACCGCTGAACAGTGAAGGGCCGCGGATGGCCAGTTCCCCGGGTTCGCCATCCGGCACCTCCTGGTCATCGGCGTCAACCAGGCGGACCTCACAATAAGAGCTCTGTACCTTGGACAAGTTTTTCGCGACCGTGCCCGGGGCGATGAGCCCGGCGGTGGCCGGCCCCGAGCCGGTCTCTGTGGAGCCAAAACTGTTAACGTAAGGTGCATCCAGAAGCCGGGTGACTTCGGCGATCTGGTGCAGCGGCACCAGGTCAGCCATACAGCCGCAGGACTTCACACCCGACGGCTGTATACCGCCACGTCCCATGGCCTCTATGAAAGACTCGATCATGCCCGGCATCAGCACCAGCCAGCCGATTCGTTCCCGACCGACCACGGCGGCCAGTGCGTCCGGATCGTAACCATCCTGCACGATTACCTTGCTGCCGCGGCACAGTGCGGCCAATGACAGGTCAGTAGACACCATGTGGAACAGCGGCGCCCAGGCGACGAAAGCATCCTCCCGTTCGATCTCGTGATCAATGTAGAACGTCTGGCCGCGGGCAATCTCGGCACGGTGACTGATCAACGCACCCTTGGGCAACCCGGTGGTTCCGCTGGTGTACAGGATCAGCAGACCGTCCTCCCCCTGAGAGGCATTCGGCGGCTCTGCAGTGGACGCCCCTGCCAGCGCCGACTCGTAATCCTGGCCGAAACGCACAACGGTGGTAACGTCGTGGCTCACATCCGCCAGCACCGGCGCGTGCCGCTCAGAGGCCAGCATTATCCGCGGCTCGGTAAGCCGGATGCAGTGCTCAAGCTCCCCTGCAGCCAGACGCCAGTTCTGAGCCGCGACTATGGCGCCCAGCTTGGCCGCGGCCAGCATCGCTTCCAGGTATTCGGTACGGTTCTCGGATAGCACCGCCACCCGGTCCCCACGCCTCAGCCCGAGCCCAGTCAGCCAGTTAGCCAGGCGGTTTACACGCTCGTTGAGCTCCCCGTAAGTGTACTCACCACTGGCATCCTGCAGGGCTACACGCTGGGGTTGGTAGCGAGCCTGGTGGCGAAAAAGCCCCCCAACGGTAACCGAGGCCGCCCTGGCGATCATAGCAACATCGCTCTGACTCTTTGACATCGTTAGACTCCGGCCTTCGGAAACGGCCTCATACCATCCCCGAGGACTCCGTAGTTTTCTTACTCGTCCATGCAGGACTTGATCTTCTCCGCATCCGGCAAGCTGGACAGGTTGCGACCGAATCCGAATGGCTGCTGAAGCTCGCGCCAGGTCGCGTAATCCTCCAGAAAACGCACCTGGGAATAGGCGATTTCCGCGTACAACGGATTGTCGCAAGAGGCGCGGACCAGCTCCTCATTGGCGATCTGTTGGATACGCTCCAGTTCCTCTTCCGAGAGCTTGTGGACCTCGACGCCGGCATCGAGAAAGTTGTTCACCGCCTCAAGTGCCGTCTTCTCGAAATGAGCCAGCGACCACATCATCGTTTCCCGGGCGGCGATTTTCAGCACCGCCTGCAGATCCGGTCCCATTTCTTCCCAGACCTCGCGGTTGATCATCACCCCACCCACAGAGCCGGGCTGATGCCAGCCAGGCACTGTCCAGTGACTGGTGACTTCCTGGAAGCCCATCCCCCAGTCGACACCCGGCGACGAAAACTCGGCACCGGCGACCACACCGCGCTCCAGCGCCTGGTAGACCTCGCCGCCGGGCAGCTGTACCTGGGCCGCGCCCAGAGCCTTGAGGATCTCGCCCTGCGGCCGGCCAGACATGCGCAGGCGCTTGCCGTCCATGTCGTCCAGCGACTTCAGTGCCTCCTTCGTTCGCAGGCCAGACTCCATGGACAACACCGAATGGGGCAGATAGACCATATCGAACTTGCCATAGACCTTCTGGAACGCCTCGAACCCTCCCCACTGCTGAAGCCAGAGCATGTAGTCACCAGCGGTCAATAGCATGGGGAACGACCCGAGTAGCGCGAAGGCCGAGTCGTTCCCGGCCCAATAACCCGGCCAGTCAACGGACGCATCAATAGACCCCGAGGAGACAGCATCGAAGACCTGGGTCGAGGGCACCAGAGTGCCACCCGGGTGGAAATCAATCTCCAGGCGGTCACCGGCGAGCTGGTTCACCGTCTCCACGAAGTGCTTATCGGAATCAATCAGGCTGATACCTGAGGGCCAGGTCGTAGTCATCTGTATCTTTATTGGTTCCGCCGCCAGCCCCTGGGCCGTCGTCAGAGCCAGAGCGGCACATCCGGCCGCCAGCACACTTTTTTGTAATTTCATCTCAATCTCCTCCAGTCACGCTTCGCAGGCCGGCCCTGTCACTCAAACAGAAGCTCGGGTAACCACAATATGAGTTGCGGATAAATGATGCACAGTAAGGTGCCGAACAGGATCAGGCCGATGAACGGCATTACGCCCCTGTAGATATGCCCGGTCTCCACCCCGGGCGGCGCCACGCCCTTGAGATAGAACAGCGCGTAGCCGAACGGCGGGGTCAGAAACGAGGTCTGTAGCACCAGCGCGATGATCACGACGAACCACAGCTTGTCGAAACCAAATTCGGCGGCCAGGGGCAGAAACAAAGGGAAGCAGATCAGGATGATGCCCAGCCAGTCCAGAAACATACCGAGGACGAAGACCATCAGCAGCATCACCACCAGGGTGCCCCATTTGCCCAGACCGAGACCGGTGACGAACTCGCTGGCCACGTCAATGCCGCCCCCAGCGATAAACACTCCCGTGAAAGCGGTGGCGCCAACCACCACGAACAGCACCATGGTGGTGGTCTTGCCGGCGTCCACCACCGACTCGTGAAAGCCACGCCAGGTGAACCGCCCATAGGCAATGACCAGCAGCAGGGCGATAAATGCACCGATGGACGCTGCCTCTGTCGCCGTCGCGATACCGGCGAATATCGAGCCGAGCACCCCGAGCACCAGCAGCAGGGGTGGGACCACCAGCCGGGCAACCAAGCCCATTAACGAACGTGTGCTGACAGCGTCTCGCTCTTCACGCGTCATGGGGGGACCCAGCTGCGGCTGGATGAAGCTGCGCAATCCCACGTAGAGCCCGTAGAGCAGTGCCAGCACCACGCCGGGAATTAACGCAGCGGCAAATAGCTGTCCAACGGACAGCGACGCATAACTGCCCATGATAATAAGCATGATACTCGGCGGAATAAGGATTCCCAGGCTGCCGCCGGCAGCAATGGCACCGCAGCTGATCTCCTTCTGGTAATTGTGCTGCATCATCGCCGGCAGGGCCAGAAGCCCCATGACGGTCATTGACGCGCCGATAATGCCGGTGGTGGCAGCCAGTAGCACCGAAACGCCGATCACCGCCAGGGTGAGTCCGCCCCGCACAGGGCCGAGTAGTTGCCGGAGCACCTCGAACATGCGGTCCGTAACTCCGGAGTCGCTCAGCAGTCGAGCCATGAAAATGAAAAGCGGCACCGCCACCAGGACGTAATTGTCCATGGCCCCGTAGACGCGGTTGATGATGGTGCCGAATACCTGGGGCCCCGGCCCGAGAAAACCGAATATCACCGCCAGACCGCCAAGGACGAAAGCCAGCGGATGACCCATGAACAGACCGATCAGCAGACCGGCGAACATCGAAATGGCAAGAACCTCCGGGCTCAGCATGCCTCCTCCCTCCCAGCCAGGACGGCCAGTTCGCGGAAGACCTTGGCAATGCCCTGCAGCAGCAATAGCACGGAAGCCACCACCATCACCGTCTTGATCGGGTACACGGGGAGGGCAACAACTCCCCAGGTGGTCTCACCGTAGGCCCAGGAGCGAGCCGCGAACTCGTAGCTCTTCCAGATGAGCATGACCATGAACGGAAAAAAGAAGACCAGGTACGAGACCACTTCCATGGCGGCCTGTTTCCGCCGGCTCAGCCGGGCGGTGAATACGTCCACGGAAACGTGGGCGTTACGCACCAGGCCGAAGCCGGCGAGTATCATGAACTCCAGCGCGTAGAGCTGCTTAACCACGTCAAACGCCCACAGTGATGGCTGGCCGAACGCAAACCGCATGACCACGTCATACACTGTAATCAACATGATCAGTACGACTGCCCAAGAGAAAACCCGACCCACGACCTCATTGACCCCGTCGACGACGAGCAAAAACCCTCTCATCTTTTCGCCACCACTTGTTGTTGTTTAAGCCTAACCCGCACGAAACGAAAGTCTGTTCCTGCAAAGTAGTTCACATTCAGCACTTGAGCAATCGATTGGTCACAAATGCCACCCTGGACCTACCAGATCGCCACCCGCCCCACCTCCTCCGCCACGGGCGCCTATTCCAAGCTAGTCAGCCCAGCGCGACAACGATGACTCCGGGAAGAAACAGGTGCCAAAGGATCCAGCCCTTGAAGTTAGGTGTTCCTCGGTGTCGTCAAAGACCATGAGATGCAACATCAATTTTCGAAAAAATATGCTCCCAGTAGAGGTTTGCCAGTTCCTCCTGACTATCCACCTGAGCTACCCTGGCTACCCAGTCCGACAGGATCGGACGAAACGCGTCCAGCATCGCTTCTGCATTGTCGAGCCCGTAGCGTTCTTCATACTGTTTCACCAGGGTTTCCATATCCGTGGCGATAAAGTCACTCGTTGCTTTCACCAGCGATTCGTCAGCTTCATGAAAGCGCGCGCCTTCCTCTCGGACCAGCTCGAAGCTTTCCTCAGCGGCTTCGACATAGGTCCACGAGATGGCCGCATTTCCTTCCGCAGCACCACGTAGCAAGGTCTCCCGTTCCTTATCAGAAAGCGATCGCCAGAGATCCTGATTGGTCTGGAACGAGGCGAAAGGGAAAACCCCGCCGGGAACGGCCATGGTCAAGTCTGTTACCAGGCCAACCAATCCATAGTTTTGGATTTCAGGACTGGAGAGGGCAATACAGTCCACGATGCCCTGAGAGATAGCTTCCCGCATTTCGTTGGCAGACATCGTGACAGGCGTAGCGCCCACAGCCTCCGACCAACGTGCGAAGTTACCCGCCCCAACCCGGACCCGCTTGCCACCGACATCCTCCAGCGACATAACAGGCTCATCACACATCAGGCCATAGGCCGTGCCTGCCGCATGTCCCAGATAGACCTGGTTCTGCTGTTCAAACCGGTCGATACACTCAGGGCAGCGAAACATCATGAATTCTGACAGGGCCGCTCCGAACGCAACGCCCTCTTTCCCGGCCTCCAGCTCTTCCTCCAGCGTCAACAGCATGGAAGACTCCGCCAGCAGGTTAATGGGGGGGAACTCACCGGCATGGTATGGGGTCAGAATGAGCCCCATATCAGCAATGCCGTCCCGGATTCCGGATGACATCTCCGCAAAACTCAGCAGGGACAATGGAAAGACCTTTACCGTAAGGTCGCCGCCGGACAGCTCCCCCACCTTGTCAGCGTAGAACTCGAGGGCTTCATGGGCCGGTGTCCCGGGGGGTGCGCCCAGTGCATAGTTGAGCTCACGGGCGTCAGCAACAGAGGCCATCAACACTGCCGAAGCCAGCGTCGCCATTGAAAGGATTGCGGTGCGGTTTCTTGTTTTCATTGTTTGCTCCTCATGATATTAACCCATTCAGGGTAGTAGTCGGGCGAGTTATGGTGATTTCTGGTGTATGGAAGCAGGTTGAAGAGGTGGCGTATCCTGTTGGTTGATCTCCGCCAAGATCACAACCAACAGAGGATGGATACGCCATGTCCAAGTCTAACCTGCATGCTCTTTCACAGCCAGAAGTAGCCACCAATGACCCGTTGCACGACCTGATCCGACAGGGTGCCCGTGACCTGATTGCGCGGGCTGTCGAGTCCGAGCTTCAGGGACTATTGGATCAGTATGCCGATGTGTCGACCCCCGATGGTCGCAAGGCGGTGGTCCGCAACGGACACCTGCCCAAGCGCACGATCCAGACAGGCGTTGGGGATGTTGACGTTCAGGTTCCCAAGGTCAGGGACCGCAGTGGCTCCGGCATTCGCTTCAATAGTCAGCTCCTGCCACCGTATTTGAAGCGGGCCCAGAGTCTGGATGAACTCATCCCCTGGCTCTACCTGCGCGGTGTCTCCTCTGGCGATTTCCAGGAGGCCCTGAGTGCCCTGGTCGGCGAGCAGGCCAAGGGCCTGTCCGCCAACACGGTGTCACGGCTCAAGGCGCGCTGGCTGAAGAAGCACGAGGATTGGCGTCGCCGTGATCTGGGCCAGAAGCGCTACGTCTACTGGTGGGCAGACGGTGTCTACAGCAATGTTCGTCTGGATGATCGGCTGTGCCTGCTGGTGATCATCGGGGTCACAGAGCATGGGCACAAGGAGCTGGTCGCGGTGGAGGACGGCCACCGCGAGTCCGAAGCCAGCTGGAGAGAGCTGCTCACCGGCTTGCGGGAACGTGGCCTGGACAATGCGCCCAAGCGGGCCGTAGGCGACGGGGCTTTGGGCTTCTGGAAAGCGCTGAGCAAGGTGTTTCCGGATACCCGGCACCAGCGGTGCTGGGTTCACAAGACCGCCAACGTGCTGGACAAGCTGCCCAAGTCCGTGCAGCCGAAGGTGAAGTGAGACCTGCATGAGATCTATCTGGCGGAGACCCGTGATAGCGCTCACAAAGCCTTTGACAGCACGTTAAGGCGATTTCGGGACAAGTACCCGAAGGCCATGGAAAACCTTGAAAAGGACCGGGATGAACTGCTGGCCTTTTACGACTTCCCGGCAGCGCACTGGATTCACTTGAGGACCACGAATCCCATTGAGTCCACCTTCGCCACAGTCAGGCTAAGGACCAAGCGAAGCCGGTCCTGTGGCAACCGCGACACCACGTTAGCGATGGTGTTCAAATTGCTCCAATCCGCCCAGAAACGCTGGAAACGGATCAAGGGGTTTAACCAACTGAAGCTGGTCGTGAGCAACGTTCAGTTTCAGGATGGAGAGCGAGTGGATGATCAATCCGGCAGAGATGCCGCCTGATGGTCATACACCAGATTTGACAATAACTCGAAGCCGCGCCGAGGACGCTCTTCAACCAGCTCGTTCAGAACCGTAACAATCTCGGCATCCCCGATCTCGGGTGCCATGGGTTCTCCGCCCAGGCCTGCCCACACAACAGCAACTGCGTACGACTGAGAGGCAATGCTGCCTACCAGGAAGCGGACTGACTCGCGCTTCTCGGACGGCCTAGAGTTAATGGAACGGTCCGATCCTTTCTCCAAAACGTGAGACAGAGACTCATCCTACCCAACAGCATGTAAATCGTTACGTACTGGGTTGATCTGGCTAAGTCGGCCGTTCACACCTGCGGTTTAAACGCGGAGAGTAGGCGGGTCGTCAACAAGAAACTGCGCTGCACCAAGGTCCCAAAATTCTTTTCGAACCATCCTCCGTGCCGCGTCGTGATGAAGGTCCGCGAAGGATCGAATTGACTTGAACCGCTAACTGATCGAAGCATCTGAACGGTCATCAGCAGCCCTACACTGCCTCCCAGTCATCGCGCAAGCTAAAGGCTCCGTCGATACCCCGTCCGCTCGTTTTGGTTTAACGGGACACCAACACGGGAATTGCAGCTTGACAGAGTACTGCTCGAGTAGCGCTACCGAGCACTAACCGGGTGAGCCGCGTATGGCCATAGGCGCCCATCACCAGCATGTCGGCATTGAACGCCCGCGCCTGTTCGAGTAGCATCGGGCCGACCTTACCACCGTCGACTTGTTCCAGTGTTACCTGTACGCCATAACGCGCGAGGTGGCGACACAGGTCCGCGCCGAAATCCTCTCTACACTCCAGCTCGCCTTCCGGTTCATCGCAGACACAAACCACCTTCACTGCTTCGGCCTGGGCCAGAAAGGGTAACGCATCGCCGACCGCTCGTGTTGCCTCCCGGCTAGCGTTCCAGCCGACAACGACACGTCGTCCAATCCGTCCGGCCGCCCATTCGTCAGGAATGAGTATAGTCGGGCGTCCCGAGCCGAAGATAACGTGCTCGGCCATCCTGACCGTCATGGAAGGTTCGGGGGAGCTTTCGAAGGGAGGGACCAACGCCAGCCCTGCATAGCGCGCGTGTAGCATTAATTCCTCCGCTAACTCGCTCTCGGACAAGCGCCACTCTGCGCTAATGCCCCTTGCGCGAACCATTGCCTCAAAGCGCTCCCTGACCTGAGCCTCTGCGTCCCGAACACGCACGCGATGCTGTTCGAGCAAGGCGCGCATGGCAGAGCCGGCCACAGCGTGCGTATGAGGCATCGCTCTCAGTGGCGTTGCTACAAACACCGCTATCAGACAGGCATTCCAGCACGCGGCGATGTCAGTGGCGATCGCCAGTCGTCGGTCATAGGGTCGAGCCTCTTCAAGAAAGACAACGATATCCTTAGGTAGCATGCTTCACCTCCTGGTCGCGTTTTCCATAACCTGCTCAAAAACACGCAGGGCGACTTCCAGGTCCTCGTCTTCGAGGCCTTTCAGCATCTCGTCCCGCAACACATTCGCCCGCTCATAAAGCGCTCACCGGCATTGGCAAAAGCAGCTTGGCGCACCGATCACGCTCACTATGCCGGCGCTGAACCAGCAACTTGCGCCAGCGTCCTTTTGGCGGTCTGGGCGGCGTGGGCGTTGGTTAGCATTCGCCTGGAATCCGGATTGCCCTCACACTCAGAGCGA
The DNA here is from genome assembly GCF_036224885.1 of Marinobacter sp. OP 3.4. Lineage (NCBI taxonomy): Bacteria > Pseudomonadati > Pseudomonadota > Gammaproteobacteria > Pseudomonadales > Marinobacteraceae > Marinobacter > Marinobacter sp. OP 3.4. Next base: position 19,776 of record NZ_JAVVLT010000087.1, on the reverse strand, counting down.
CGACCAGTCAGGATGAAAGTAATAAAGATGCACTTTCTTTTGGGACTGTGTCGGCTGCGTATCGCTTCTGAGTATCGAGACATTTTCGGGCAGTGTTTATCCTATGCCTTGACTTCTTTATTGATGACACCGTCGATGGCGATCTGCCAGATAAAATCACCAATGGCGTCGAGTGAATGGACTCCGTTCCGGTCGAACCAGGTTGCAACCCAGTTGAGCGCCCCAAGGCCGATCAGGCGAAGCAAACGGCCGTCAACATTCTTGCGGACCACGCCCTGCGCAATCATTGTTTCGAGGATACCGGCCCACAGGGACTCGTACTGGTCACGCAGTTCGATGATTTCCTCGCGAGCCTCCGGGCCCAGCGCTCGCCATTCAAACAGCAGCACGTAAACCGCGTCCGAATCCACCAAGAGGGTGCGCAGATGTGCGTTGATACAAAGACGCAATTGCTCGAACGGGTCATCCGAGCTGGCGTAAGCCGACTCGACCTCTGCGGTCACCAGGTCGACTCCCCGACGCATCAGCTCGACAAGCAGCGCTTCCTTGCTGTTGTAACGATAATACAGACTTCCGGGCAGCATATTGCAGGCCTCGGCAATCTCCTTGAGCGACGTCCTTTCAAAACCTTTCTCACGAAAAAGCCTGGCTGCGTTAGACAAAACGTCGACCTGATCGCCCAGTTTGCTTGCAGGAGTCATCTGTCTGTTAACCATCGCTTAAGTATCTCCTCAGCAAGCCCGTTTATTATTCATCAGAGCGGCCACTACCAGACTCGTTGCACTGATCGTACACCATTACCCAAGCGGTATACCATTTGTCCGCAAACATAGCCTTGACTTTTGGCTGTCTAACCAAACAAAATCTAGCAACGATACTATTCGGAAGAAAATAATATGGCGATGATCGATGAAAATCAGCGGTTTCCCATCACTTCCGCCCCTGTACGAAATGTATGCCAGGCTGGGCAGATCTGATGACCAAGCCGAACAGAGCTCAGCACAGTAACGCTGTGACGACGGCGTGGCAGTTCACCGAGCAGGTTCCCCACGGCAGGGAGCTGGGTATGCAGGTTGTCTCGGTAGACCAGGGCCAGGTCTGTATGCGTCTGACGCCACAGTCATGGATGTTCGCCCAAGAGGATACGAAAGAAATCTGCACCAGCGTACTTTACTCGCTGGCAGACTCCGCCGGAGGCCTGGCAGTATTCGCGGGGGCCCTGGAGTTGATGCCCATTGCCACGCTAGATTTGCGCATGGATTATCTGCGCCCTGCCAGCGGCGACCAGGCCCTGTTAGCGGTGGCTACCTGTCGACATTTAACGGACGAGGTCGCGTTTATTCATTGTGACATCCTTAGCGAGGGCAATCGTGAGTTGCTGGCGACGGCAAACGCCACCTTCATGCGTAACACCCAGGGCCAGCAATTCCAGGCCGGTGGACGAAAAAAGGAGGGCGCATGAGCACAACTGGCGATTCGGCACAACCCATCTCAGGCCCTACCGAAAGCGGGAAAGAATCTGCTGACTGGCAGGCTCTGCTGGAGCGCATTCCCTACGCACGGCACCTCGGGCTTGAGGTTCAGCGCGGTGATGCAGGTGTATTGGTTCATTTGCCGTGTTGTGAAGCACTGATTGGCAACTTCATGCTACCTGCCCTCCATGGCGGTGTGCTTGGGGCCCTGATCGAACTCACCGCGCGGGTGGCTGCGCAAAGCCAGGATGCAGAGACACGTTGCCCGCGCATTCTCGACAGCCACATCAATTACCTCCGCTCCGCGAAGGCCCGATCGACGTTCGCCAGGGCTGACGTTGTCCGGCAAGGCAGGCGGACCAGCCTGGTCCAGGTGACCTGTTGGCAAGGCGAAAAGAGCAAACCGATCGCCAGCGGTCAGGTTCAGTTGTTGCTCCCGGCAATGGTCGCCCAACAAGAAGACCGTCATGGGCATTAAGCACAACAAACCTGAACGCGACGAATTCCGGGCGACGGATGGCGCAGACATCGCACTGTGGCGCTGGCCGCAATCCAAAGCGCGCCCTACGCTGCACTGGGCACATGCCACGGGTTTCCATGGCCGCCTGTACCACCCCCTCCTTGACGATCTTGCCACGGACGTCAATGTCCTGGCCTGGGACATGCGGGGGCATGGGGCCAGCGCCGGTGCGGCGAATGTTTCGACATTCCGGGGCTGGGAAACCTATTATCGCGACATGACGGCTCTGCTGGATAACCAGGACGAGCCGGTCTGGCTTGCCGGCCATTCCATCGGTGCCACCACCAGCATCATGGCCGCTGCCCGCCGGCCTGACAAAGTGCTGGGTCTGATTCTGGCGGAACCGGTGATCATGGATCCGGTGCAGGGCCTGAAGTTGGGGCTGGCCAAGCTGCTGCGTCAGTCACATCGGTTGTCACTGGCCGCCGGAGCGGCACGTCGGCGCAGGGTATTTGATTCGCACACTGCCGCGCTGGACAGCTATCGAGGTCGCGGTGGTTTCAAGACCTGGCCTGAAGCATGGCTGGAAGCCTACGTCCAGCACGCCTTCGTGCCGCAGGAAGATCAACTTCAACTGGCGTGCAGCCCGGAGTGGGAAAGCGTTACCTTTGCCCATACCGAACACAACCCGTGGCCAGGTATTCGTCAGTTGCGGTGCCCGGTTATTGCGCTGGCTGCAGAACGCGGGTCAACCTTCTCGCCGACGTCCCAAAAACGCCTGCAGACCCTGTTACCTTCGGCTGACGTGAGGGTTGTTGCAGGAACGACCCATTTTCTGCCTATGGAGCAGAACGACACCGTTCGCGGTGCAATCCAGCAACTTGCTTTGTCCGGCTGAGAGGTTTGGCTGCAAGTGCCAAGCCGGCGTGTAATATTGTCATCGAGGGCCTGCCAATTCGTCGGTAGTCCCTGCTTCTGGTTGCGTTTGATCACGATGCGACCGTCTTCGATCGCGGCGTGTGTGTTATCCGGGAAGACTGAGTCCACTGAGCGGCTCACCTGAGTCAATTAATCCTTGAGATGGCGATTGAGAGCCTTCGGTTCGATGGGAAGCTCCACTTCCAGCCCGTACTGATCAATTTCCTGCTCGTAATCCGACCAACTCACCAGTTGATCGCGATGGTCATCGAAGCGCCCCCCGTGAACAACCGCCAGATCGGCAGACTTCAGTTCCTGTTTCACCAGATTCAAAACGGCCAACTCAAAATATTTACGGTAAACCGTTACACTGTCCGGCCAGATGAAAATCAGAGGGCGCCATTTTCGAGCGTCCACTTGGTCTGTTGGATGATTTCGACCAGATCCGGCGAATGGGCCTATACCCCGCTGTCGATGGCCGCATCACGACACATGAACATCAGCGACATGGACTTTATGTTCGCCTCTCACCAGGACCCGGACATTATCGGTGCCATAGTCCGCTGAATCATCCATAGCCGCGCCTTGGTCGTGACCTCGAAACTCTGGGCCCGGTTGGACTGATTGCCTGGATTCGGGATAACGGTCTGCGCCAGGCCGATGCGGCCATCGCTTTCTCACCATCCACCGACCTGACCCTCACCGCACTAAGCAACTGCGGCGACACTGATACCGACCACATGCTTGGACCTGTTTTCCGAGGCTTGTCAAAAGTTCCCCTGCCGGTCATCTGGTGGTGGACCACCCTGGCGGTATTCCGGTCTCCCCAACCAGCCCTGTCGCCTCACCACTGCGCGGCAACCTGGAGAACCTGCCACCAACCCTCATCCAGGCCAGTGATTCCGAGATGCTGCTGGACGATGCCCGACGTTATGCGGCACGGGCCAAAGTGGCAGGTTCTCCGGTTACCCTGCATATCTGGCCGGGCATGGTGCATGTCTGGCAGATATTCGTGCCGCAACTTCCGGAAGCCGAAGAGGCTTTTGACGACATAAAGGCCTTCCTGGAGCAAGTTGAATGTCAGGGCAGTAATCAGGCTTCGGCCTGAACCAGGACCTCCGGTTAACAGCCGGGGCTTACCCGGAGGATCGGGACAGCCCTTGAGTGTCCTGTGATAAATGCGCGTCCGTAGCCTCAGCGGGCTGCCATGCGGATGGCGCCATCCAGGCGAACGCTTTCTCCGTTGAAGTAACCGTTGGTCACCATAAGCTCAACAACCGAGGCAATCTCATCCGGCTCACCCAGTCTTTTCGGGAAAGGCACTGACGCTGCAAGCGCCTCCTTTACGTTATCCGGCAGTCCGTGCATCAAGGGAGTATTGATCAAACCGGGCATGATGGTATTGACCCGGACCCCTTCATTCATCAGGTCCCGGGCCATGGGCAGAGTCATGCCTACCACACCCGCCTTGGAGGCAGAATACGCTGCCTGGCCAATCTGTCCATCCTGGGCTGCGACGGAGGAGATGTTGATGATGACGCCACGCTCACCGTCTTCCATGCCACCCAGGGTCAGCATTCCGGCAGCGCTTTTGGCGGCACAGCGGAAACTGCCGATCAGGTTGATCTGAATGATCTTTTCGAACTCAGACAGGGGAAAATGCTTGATTTCGCCTGTCTGCTTGTCTCGACTGGCGGTCCTGTGGGTGTTGCCGGTACCAGCGCAATTAACCAGAATGTGCTCCTGACCGATGGTCGCACGGGATTTTTCAAGACCGGCATCAACGGCCTCGTCGGAAGTCACGTCCACCTTGCAGAAGCCCCCCCAACTCGGAAGCGATGGCTTTACCACGTTCCTCGTTGAAGTCAAAAATCGCCACCTTGACACCGGAGGCCGCAAAGCGACGGGCCACAGCCTCACCAATGCCGGACGCACCGCCGGTTACCACCGCATTGACAGACGAATCGAGCTTCATAACCTTTCCTTATTTGCTCCATATCTGAATCTGGTTTGTTTCGCCAGCAAGAGACTACACCCTAGCCAGCCGGCCCCGCAGACAGGTTAAATGCACCCATCCGCAGGTTCCTTCAATAGTCGACCGGCCTTTCGCCCGTCACTCCGATGGGGTGGCAGCGAAGCGCCTCAGGTGGTACTCGCGGCTGCCGTAGAGCGAACCGAAGGCGGAGAGTTGGCGAAAGTAATGGCCCACGTCGAGCTCTTCCGTTACACCAATGCCGCCGTGAAGCTGCACAGCCTGCTGGGCGACAAACTTGCTGGCTTGCCCCAGATAGGCCTTGGCTGCGGACACGGCACGCCGCCTTACCGCGGGCTCAGCGCTTTCCACGCGCACACTGGACATCATCACCATCGAACGTGACTGCTCGACTTCGATGAACATATCCACCAGGCGATGCTGCAGTACCTGGAAACTGCCGATCGGCTTGTCGAACTGCTTACGCATCCGCAGATACTCCCGGGTGCGCTCAAGTAGCGCATTCATCGCCCCCAGAGCCTGAGCGCAGGCAGCAGCGGTGGCATGATCGAGCGCTGCATCCAGTGGCGCAAAGCCGTTGCCAGCCGAGCCTATCATCGCATCAGCGCCGACTCGAAGCTGATCGATCCGGATATCGGCTGCATAGCCGCCACCCATCACAGGGTAGGGCCTGAGCGCGAGACCGGCGGATTGTGGATCAATGGCGAAAAGACTGATCCCGTCCGCGTCATGGTCGCCGCCGGAGGTGCGGGCGCTGACAATCAGGGTGGTAGCGTTGGGCGCATTCAGCACGCATTGCTTATGGCCGCTCAGTACATAGCCATCGCCATCGGCTTGCGCGCGCGTGGTGCAGCAGGCCGGATCCTCGCGTGAATCAGGCTCCGCCCAGGCCACGGCAAACTGCGCCTCGCCTCCGGCCAGCTCGCCAAGCAGATCAGTATCCGCTTCACACAGGCTCAGCAGGCGGCCTGGCAGCACGGCACTGGCAATATAGGGTTCCAGCACCATGCCGCTGCCCAATGGCTCACAGATCTGTGACACGTCGAGTGCGCTGCCGCCGAGGCCGCCGGCCTCTTCAGGCAGTGGCAAGCCGAGCCATCCCAACTCTGCCATCTGCGACCAAAGCGTGGAATCGCAATGGCCGGGAAGCTCGAGCGTGGATTTGTAGCGCTCGAAGCCATAGCCCTTGTTGGCAAACTTGTCCGCACTTTCTCGTAGCATTTTCTGTTCTTGGGAATAAGAAAAGTCCATAACGGTGTCCTTGCGATTGTGCGCTTCAGAGCTGCAGCAGCTTTGCCAGTACGTTCTTCTGAATTTCGTTGGTGCCGCCGTAGATCGAGCTTGCACGCAGGAAGTTGTAGCGCTGCGTGGCACCGGCAAACACCGTATGCACGTCCTCAGCAGCGGTGAGCCAGGGCAGAGCGCCGAGGCCGCCCAACTCCATTTGCGCTTCGGAGATGGCCTGCTGCAGCTCGGTACCCTTGATCTTGAGCCCGGAGGACTCGCTACCGGGAGGCTGCCCCTTGGCAACGCGGTCAAGTGTACGCAGGTTGGTGTATTCAAGAGCCATCAGATCGACTTCCAGCGTAGCCAGGCGGCGCGTCACAACAGGATCCTGGCTCAACACCGGATCATCGGCCACGGCTTCATGCAGGCGCCCCAGCTGATAATAGCTGTCGGCCACGCCGGCGATGCTGGTACGCTCGTGGGTGAGCAGGTACTTGGCGATGGTCCAGCCCTCCCCTTCCTCGCCCACCAGGTTTTCCACCGGGACGCGAACGTCGGTGAGGAAAACCTCGTTAAGGTGATGGTGCCCATCGATAGTGGTAATCGGCCGGATCTCGATTCCCGGTGTGGCCATATCGATCAGCAGGAACGAAATGCCCTGCTGCTTGGGCCCGTCGGGATTGGTGCGGACCAGGCAGAATATAAAGTCGGCCCAGTGTGCCTGGGTCGTCCAGATCTTCTGGCCGTTGACAATGTAATGATCCTCTTCCCGTACGGCCCGGGTTTTGAGAGAGGCTAGGTCCGACCCCGCCCCTGGCTCCGAATAGCCCTGGCACCAGAATTCCTCGCCCCGCGCGATCGGCGGCAGATAGCGTTGCTTCTGCGCTTCATTGCCATAGCGCATCAACACCGGTCCGAGCATGGACAGGCCAAACGGACCGCATGGCGGCGCGCCGGCCAGCGCTCTCTCCGTGTCAAAGATATACTGCTGGGTAGCGGTCCAGCCGGGGCCGCCGTATTCCTTGGGCCAGGTGTAGGCGAGCCACCCCTTGGCTCCGAGTTTGCGCTCCCAGGCAAACTGTGTCTCCTTATGGCTGGGAATGCCGATGGACGGGCCCACCTGCTGCGGCACGTTGTCGCGCATCCAGGCACGGACCTCGGCACGAAATGCCTGGTCTTCGGGTGAAAAGTCAAGGTTCATGGAAACTCCTTTTTTACAGAGTGAGTAGCGTGGCCCTTTCGCTTACTGCGGGCAGCTTACGGCGCAAAAAATCAATAACGGCATTACTGAACACATCGTTGCGGTCGCCGGCAACCATGTGGCCTGCATCCTGCACATCGAACAGCTCGGCGTGCGGGATCAGTTTCTGCAGCTCCCGCGCGCCTTCTGCACTGACCACGTCGCTTGATCCGCCGCGAACCAGCAGGGTCGGAATGTGAACGCCCTGCGCGGCCTGCTCGCGACGTTCCTGCTGTACCAGCGACTCGCCGGCGGAAGAACGCGTAGCATGATCAAGAAAGCGCGGATCCCAATGCCAGTACCAGCGCCCGTCGTCCCGCTGCCGCAGGTTCTTGCGCAAACCGGCTGTCCCACGCACCTTGCGGTGCGGGTTGTAGGCAGCCACGGCATCCGCAGTCTCCTCGAGGCTTGCGAAGCCGTGGGTATGGGCGCTCATAAAATCGAGCACCCGTGCCACCCCTTCCGGCTCAAGCCGTGTGGCGATGTCGACCAGCACCAGGGCACGCGCGAAATCAGGCGGGCCCTCGCCGATGGCCAGCAAGGAGGTCAGGCCGCCCATTGAGGCTCCGACCAGCGCCGGCGGCGAATGGAGCGAGGCGCACACGCAAGTCAGATCGGCAACCAGCGCATCGCCGCTGTAATCGCCGTCCGCTGCCCATTGACTGTCCCCGTGACCCCGGGCATCCAGGGCAATGGCCAGATAGCCGGCCTCAGCGAGCCGCAATGCAGTGCTGGGCCCAGGCATGGTGTGTCTGACCGCCACCATGCAGTAACAGGACAGGTGGAGCATCACTCTCGCCGGCGGCCTCCGCCGCTAAACGCAAGCCTCCGACACCGGTGAACTCCAGCGGGCGCAGCGGGGAGGTATTCGGTAGCCTATAGTCCATAAGATCTCTTCAGAAAATCAGCAAAAACCAGGCCGGCGATGCCGGCCTGGGTCCACAGTGAGTGGTCCACCAACTCCCGCAGGCACCACTCTTTTTTGCAGGGCGTGAATCCGGTGGCAATGAATGTTCAGTCGCAGGCGCGAAACACCACGAACTCTTGGCTCATCCGGAATGACAGATCCGGATTCCGCTTCATGTTTTCCATGCCGCTTACATCGATAAGCCGCCTCCGCAGATCAGTGTCTGACCACTAACGTAGTTGGACTCAGGTGTACAGAACAGGTACACGGCTCCGGCTGCTTCAGCCGGTGTACCGCCGCGACCCAGAGGCACCATGGCTTCCATATTCCTGAGCAGGTCCGGGTTGACCCCGACCTTGATCTTGCGACCTTCGATGTCAATGCTTTCGTCCGAACCGGCCGTCGCCTCGGTGAGCCGTGTCTTGATCAGGCCAAAGGCCACGCAGTTGACGTTGATCTTATAGCGCCCCCATTCCTTGGCCATCGCCTTGGTCAGGCCGATGACTGCCGCCTTGCCGGCCGAGTAGTTGGCCTGGCCGGCGTTGCCGCCGGTGCCGGCGAGCGAGGAGATGTTGACGACCTTGCGGAACACTTCGCGTCCTTCGCCTGCTTCCTTCTTGGTCTGCACACGGAAATACTCGGCAGCGGCACGAAGGATCTGGAACGGCGCGGTCACATGCACGTCCATAATGGCGTGCCACTGCTCGTCAGTCATCTTGTGGATGACATTGTCCCAGGTGTAGCCTGCGTTGTTGACAATGATGTCGAGGCCGCCCAGCTGCTCAATTGCCGTATTGACGAACCGCTCGGCAAAGCCGGCCTCCGTCACGCTGCCGGCGCAGGCTACGGCCTTGCCGCCCGCTGCCGTGATCGCCGCGACGGTTTCTTCCGCCGGACCGGCATCGAGGTCGTTGACGACGACGCTCGCACCCTCAGAGGCGAGCTTGAGGGCGATTTCGCGACCAATACCGCGTCCCGAGCCACTGACAATGGCTACTTTTCCTTGCAACTTCATGATGCTGAATCCTTGATTTTATTGTATTGGAATCTGAAGGGGGTGGTTCAGGCCAGTGCCACGAGAGCCTCGCCGGCCAGCTTGACCTCCCCCTTGTCATCAATCACGCCAATCTCCAGCCGGGCCAGCGTTTCATTGCCGTGCTCGGTGAGTTCGGCGATCTTGCCGGTGCAGGTCAGCCTGGCACCGACCGGGGTGATGGCGGCAAACCGCACCGAAAAGTGGCGCAGATGTGTCTGCGGGGCCCACTGGGTCAGAAAACGGCCCAGATATGCCATCGACAGCATGCCGTGGGCGAACACGTCCGGCATGCCGGCCGCCCTGGCGAAGTCGATGTCGATATGGACCGGGTTGTGATCGCCCGAGGCTCCGGCAAACAACGCCAGCGTGGTGCGCGTGATGGGCGGGAGCTTCAGCGGTGGCAGTTCCTGGCCAACACTGACTTCGTCACGATGAGGGATCTTCATGCCGACTTCTCCTGTTCCTGTGGGTTGCGCACCACGAGGATGCCGCGAGCCTCGACGACGGTCTTGCCCTGGGCATCCCTGATCAGTGAATCCTTGACGATGAACTCCAGCGCACCGCCTTTCTTGCTGTAAATGTCGCTGATCCTGGCCTCGACGCTGACAACGTCGCCGGCGCATACCGGCGCGTGGTAGGTAAAGCTCTGCTCGCCGTGCAGGATGCGTTCGATCGGCACACCAAGGGTTTCAAGCAGCGTTGTGGTCGTGCCCGCGTCGAAATCAGCGCCCATCAGAAAAGTGGAAGGTGCAGGCAGGCTGCGATAGCCTGCGGCCCTGGCGGCCTCCTCGTCGAGATACTCGGGGCGAGTCTCGCCGATGGCCTCGGCAAAAAAACGCAGGCGCCCCTTTTCGACCTCGAAGGTGACGACTGGCAGTTGCAGGCCGATGTGTCGGGTATCAATCATGTCGCTCTCCAGTCCAGGATGCCTGGTACATGGTGACCACGCAGGCACCGCCCAGGCCCAGATTGTGCTGCAGGGCTACACGGGCACCGTCGACCTGGCGCGCCTCAGCCTGGCCACGCAACTGCTGAACCAGCTCGGTGCACTGCGCCAGACCGGTGGCACCCAGCGGGTGACCCTTGGACAGCAGGCCACCGGAGGGGTTGGTAACCACACGCCCGCCATAGGTGTTGTCACCGTCCTCGACCATTTTCTCGCCGCCCCCTTCCGGAGCAAGCCCAAGCGCTTCGTAGGTCAACAGTTCGTTGGTGGCAAAGCAGTCATGCAACTCCACCACATCCACATCCCCGGGGCCAATGCCGGCGGCTTCGTAAACCTGGTCGGCTGCGGCGCGTGCCATGTCGCTGCCAACCAGCTGCATCATATTACGCGCCTCGAAAGTGCTCGGCGTGTCGGTAGTCATTGCCTGCGCAATGATGGTCACGCGCGCGTCCAGACCATGCTGCCTGGCAAAAGCCTCCGAGCAGACAATCGCAGCAGCAGCGCCGCAGGTGGGCGGACAGGCCATAAGGCGCGTCATGGGCCCGATAAGTACGGGAGATGCCATGACATCCTCCACCGTCACTTCCTTACGGAACAGGGCGACGGGATTGTTCACGGCATGCCGGCTGGCCTTGGCGCGGATCTTTGCGAACGTCTCGGCACGGGTGCCGTATTTCTCCATGTGGGCCATGCCAGCGCCACCGAAGTAGCGGATCGCCATCGGAGTGTCCGGATGACCCACCAGTTCGTTACATACCTGATCAAATGCTTCGAAGGGCGTGGGCCGGTCGTCGAAATAGCTGCCCAGCGCGCCGGGCTTCATCTGCTCGAAGCCCAGCGCGATTACGCAGTCCGCAGCGCCGGAGGCCACCGCCTGGCGTGCCAGAAAGAGGGCGGTCGAGCCGGTGGAGCAGTTGTTGTTGACATTGACCACGGGGATGCCGGTCATTCCGACCGGGTAAAGTGCACGCTGGCCACAGGTGGAGTCACCGTACACATACCCCACGTAGGCCTGCTGTACCTTGTCGTAGTCCAGGCCGGCGTCGGCCAGTGCGCGGCGCGCGGCTTCCGCGCCCATGTCATAATAGGGCGCGGAAGCGCCAGGCTTGGCAAAGGGCACCATACCCACGCCTGCAACAACGGCGGGATTTTTCATTGATTGTTCTCCATACGGTAGTTGAAAACTGATGATCAGATAGTCGCGTTAGCCCACCTGACGCTGACTGCCTTCCCAATAGGGCTTGCGCAGCTCGGTCTTGAGAATCTTTCCGGCACCGCTTATGGGCAGTGGTTCGCTCTGGAAAGACACACTGCGGGGCAGCTTGTAGCCGGCAATGCGTGACCGGCAATGCTCGATGATATCTTCAGCGGTCAGCGACACACCCGGCCTGGGCACGACCACGGTGTGCACCGCCTCGCCCCATTGCTCGCTGGGCACACCGAAAACCGCACACTCCTGAACTCCGGGGTGTTGGTAGATCGCGTCTTCGACCTCGATGCTGAACACGTTCTCCCCGCCGGTGATGATCATGTCCTTGGCGCGATCGACGATATAGACAAAACCGTCCTCGTCCATGTAGCCAAGATCACCGGTATGCAGCCAGCCATTACGCAGGGCCTGCTCGGTCTCTTCCCTGAGCCCCCAATAGCCCTGCATGACGTTCATGCCACGGGCGCAGATCTCGCCGACCTCGCCACGGGGCAGCTCCCGGTCTTCAGGGTCCATGATCATCACTTCGACGCCGTAGGCCGGGCGCCCGGCGCTGGTGAGCTTGGTTCCGCCCTCAACATGGAAGCGTGGGTCCAGAAACGTGATGAGAGGCGCCGCTTCGGTCTGTCCGTAGCCCTGGCTGAACTCCACGTGGGGAAGCATGGCCATGGCCTTCTTCAGCACCGCTTCGGACATGGGTGAGGCCCCATACATAAATCGCTCCAGACTGGAGAGATCGTAATCATGAATACGGTCGGAGCTGATCAGCATATTGACCATCGTCGGCACCAGCATCGAGTGAGTTACCCGGTGCGTGGCGATCGCCTGCAGTACTGCGTCCACATCGAAGCTGGGTACGGTGACGTGGGTGCCGCCCACTTTCGTGAGCGCAAAGGTGCTGGCCATGTCCGCAAGGTGGAACATTGGCGCCGCGTGCAGGTACACCGCTCTCTCGTCATAACCGAGAGTCGGGAGGACATTCAGGGCGTTGTAGACGATATTGTCGTGCGAGAGCATGACACCCTTGGACTTGCCAGTCGTGCCACCGGTGTAAAACAGGCCGGCAAGATCACTGCCGCCGGCGTCGGCATCCGGCACGGGGGCGCTCTCCGCGAGCAGCTTTTCGTAGTCGAGACAACCCTCCGGACAGGGGCCGTCGCCAATAAAAATCACGTGTCTGACAGTCGTGAGCAGTGGCCGCAGGGCGGGCAGCACCTGAGCAAACGTATCGTCCACAAAAAGTACGGAGCTTCCGGAATCTTCCAGCGTGTAGGCAATTTCCGCAGGCGCGAGACGGATATTCACCGGGTTGGACGCAGCGCCGGCCCAGGCGACACCGTAGATGTATTCAACAAAGCGATCACTGTTCAGCGCCAGGATCGCAACGCGGTCTCCGCGGCCGACACCCAGTTCCTGCAGTGCCCCTGCCAGCCGCGCGACGCGTTCCTGTAGCTGCGCCCAGGTCTGATTCCGTTCGCCGCAAATGGTGGCGGTCCCCTTTGCGTTGGTCTGGACCGCCCGGCGGAGTGTTTGCGTGATAAACATTCTTTTCCCCTGTGAATTTTTATTATTGTTCGTATTTGGTTGTGCGACCAATTTAAACCACGGCTGCCATAAAATGCAAGATGGTTAGCGACTCGTCCAGCTCGGTACGGATGACCAGCATCACGCCCGGCCCTTGCAGATGAGGCGGGCGCTTTGGCATTGCTGAGCACGACGGTGTCACGCTGGCCTGGCAGCCCTGGCGCGCTGTTGCGGCGGGCATTCTGGCGGAGGGGGCAGGTCATTGAGTCCGGGCAGCCGGCGCAGGCCGCACCTGAACCGCGAAGCTCTTCGCTGGAAGCCGCCGGCCTCACCGGCCTCGAGCCGGTAGGCGTATCCGAAATAGATCCGCATGAAGCGGCGGGCCAGCTCGTTATTCTTGGGCAACTGCCACAGCCTGGGCACCAGGTGCTCCCATTGCTTCTGCGAGTAACTCATTACCGCACCCCGATCCGGTGAGGCCGTCACCATCACCGGTTCACCCAGCAACTTCCTGTGGTGTGACGGTATTTACCTGACAGTCGGCCACTGAAACGAAGGTGGTCATAGTGCCCCCGGTGGGTTATAGAACGAGTGTCTGACGCTCGACTGTAACTTCACGAGGAAACGACTATGACCACCAATGAGAAAGTAGCACGACGGAAGCTCAGCCTCCTAGAACTGGCCAAGGATATGCAGAATGTCAGCAAAGCCTGCCAAGTGATGGGGTACTCCCGTCAACAGTTCTACGAGATCCGCCGGAACTACCAAACCTTCGGAGCCGAGGGCTTGATGGACAAGCTACCCGGACCTCGTGGGCCTCACCCCAACCGGGTCAGCGAAGAAATTGAAGAAGCCATTCTGGCTCACAGCCTGGAATACCCGACCCACGGTCCGGTTCGGGTTGCACAGGAGCTGGCTCTGAAAGGCATTCAGGTGAGTTCTGGCGGCGTCCGTGGTGTATGGAGCCGTCACGATCTGCTCACACGACACGACCGCCTACTGCGTCTGGAGCGGACTACCCGGGAGCAGAAGATCGACCTGAATGAGGACCAAATACGCCTGCTGGAGCGCTTCAGTCCCGAGTTCCGGGAACGGCACATTGAGGTCCATCACACCGGAGAACTGGTGGCTGTGGACACCTTCTTCGTCGGCACGCTCAAGGGTGTTGGCAAGGTCTACCTGCAATCAGTGATCGACTGCTACAGCCGCTATGCCTGGGGGCGCCTGTACACCAATAAGCTACCAGTAACCGCCGTCCACGTGCTCAACAACAACGTCCTGCCGTTCTTCGAGGACCACGACGCGAGGATCACCACTATTCTCAGCGACAACGGTCGGGAGTTCTGTGGCCGCAAGGACCGGCATCCCTACGAACTGTTCCTACAACTGGAGGAGATCGAACACCGGACCACCAAAGTGCGCCGCCCACAAAGCAACGGCTTTATCGAACGGCTGCACCGCACGCTACTGGACGAGCACTTCCGCATCCAGGGACGAACCAAGTGGTATGAGAGCATTAAAGAGATGCAGCAGGACCTTGATGAGTACCTGATGCAGTACAACACCAGGCGCCCTCACCAAGGCCGCAATATGAAAGGTCAGGTGCCCTATACGGTGTTCAAGAAAGGGCTCCCCAAACGACCGAAAAAGGAGCACAAGCAGGCGGCTGAAAAAGCTGCTTAAATAGGGTGCCCGCTGGGGGCATGTGTCAGGGGATTACTGTCACTGTACAAACTTCCCGAGCTCCGGCGATTGGCACTGTCTCTCGCTGCGATCAAGTAAGCACGGCTTTTAAGACTGACCCCTGAATCAGTGACTTCAATCGGCTAAAACTGCGCTTAAAGCCTGCAATAACAAGCCATTGAGCGATATAACACGGTATGACATCCATTCACCCAGTCTGTGCATTTGACTCATGCGTACATTGGGCAGCCCGCAGAATTCGGAAAAAATCGTACGCTGAGGTTGTCCGAGTCGCCGTAGCGGCCTAAACTTCCCGCCTTCCAGCTTGCGGCTCTGTCGCCAAACGTAATCGCCGGTCAGGTTTCAGGTTAATGTGCGTATTCCAGACTAAGGTTGCCACCCATTCCACGCGAAAGCTGCCACCCCGGCAGGCTGCCTGAAGCTCCATCAAAATCGTCCGGCGGGGGATAACTTAACGGTACTCTGATCCTTTCCATCCGGAGAAGGTCAGATGCCAGCTCAAAAATATTTCCTGTGAATCAGTTAATTATTAGTTTCTGGATGGGCGCTAATTTGGCGCAGGAACTTGAGCCACTCGATGTGGCGGTGCCTTTGCTGACATTGCCCGATCACTGTCCCATCCAGCACATTGAGTGCGGCAAACAAAGTGGTTGTGCCATGACGCTTGTAATCATGAATCATGGTTTGTGCCCGCCCCTTCTTCAGTGGGAGACCCGGCTGAGTCCGGTCCAAAGCTTGCACCTGACTCTTTTCGTCACACGACAATACCAGCGCATTTTCAGGTGGATTCATGTACAAGCCGACGATGTACTCCAGCTTTTCGACAAACTTCGGATCACGTGAGATCTTAAACGTTGCAAATCGATGCTAAGGAGCGACTAGATCTATATCAGGACGTCCCTTCGGATCAGGACTCCTGCACCTTTACTACCAGGAGCGGCTTGTCATCTTCAGCCGCGTTCGGTCCGGCCAATTGATTCCACATGGAATCGACCATGGGTTGAAGAAAGAGCTGCCCGAGCTGGCGAATCATGACGCCGATTACTTGACTGGAGTCACGATGTGCCTTGGACGCAACGCCGACATTGCGCAAAGTCGCCACTTGTTTGGCAGCGAGATCGGTGAGCATCTCCAGAATACGGCCGCGGTGCCCCATGGGATCGAGCAAAGCCCGCCTGAGGTAACCGACTACCGCTGGGTTATCAGAGAGCATGTCCGCGACTGCTTCGTCACGAGCAGCTGCAATCTCCGCCGTGGTTCCTTCGAGGGGGACTTGCTCGATCGCACCGAAGAATAAATCAACAATATGTTGCTCGATGGCCTCGCGCAGTCCGTCCTTGGTTCTAAAGTGGTGCACCACCAAACCAACCGTAACACCCGCCGCCTCGGCAATGGCGCGCATCGAGGTCGCGTCCTCTCCGTAGTTCGCATACAGGGCGAATGCCGCATTGCGGATGCGTGCCTTCGCAGTCAAGTCGCTATTCACTTTAGGGGATACCCCCACCGTTTTCTTCACTATCTAACTCCTGTGCATAGCTGAGTCTGTGTAGTTCCTCGAACATGACCGGACTATCAAGCTGGCGTTGTACGCTGAGAAGCCACGATCGATCGGGACGTGCAAGGTTACCAGAAACGTTGATGTTGTCCCTTTGGCATATTCTGCTATACGATCGTATAGTATTGATGCGTTCGACAGGTGATAATGATGAAATCGGTTACTCTAACCTTTGTCACAGATAGAGAGGACCTACGCTCCGGCTACCGGGTCGAGCTAGGTAGCTACACGCTCAGCAAAGAAGAAATCGTAACGTTTGCAAGCCAGTGGGATCCGCAGTTCTTCCACCTCGACGAGCGTCGCGCTGCGAACAAAGGATACTTCGGAGGCTTGATCGCCAGTGGTGTACAAACCCTGGCGGTATACCAACGACTCACCGTCGGTAGTCTCTTTCGGCACTGGGATGTGATAGGCGGCGCTGGTATCCGTGACTTGAAGTTCCTCCACCCGGTACGTCCGGGCGACACTCTTACGGGATTCACTGTCATCGAAGATGTTCAGGGCCAATCTGAACGAGGCCGCATACAGGTCGTGTTAACGGGGGGGTTAGTTAACCAGAGCCGCAGACAGGTACTTGCTCTGACGATGTCGATATATCTGCGGATGCCCAGCTTATGAGCGCTCACGCACCTGAACAATCGACCGGGATTTGGAGGGGCTCGCTCGCCCCGTTGACAGCTCAGGCCTGGGCAAGTTGAGCGTCACACACGATTACAAGCGCCATGGCACGACCAGCCTGTACGCTGCCTTCAATATTTTGACAGGCAAGGTGATTGGCCGCATTACCCAGCCTCACCGCGCCAAGAAGTTTTTGGACTTCTTGCGACAGATCGACCGGGAAACCCCTAAGGCTCTGGATCTTCACTTGATTCTGGATAACAGCTCTACGCATAAAACTCCGGAGGTTAAAGCCTGGCTGGCCAAGCACGATCGGTTCAAGCTGCATTTCACGCGCCTTAGCTGAATGCGGTAGAGGGTTGGTTCGGCCAACTGGAACGCCGAGCGCTTTATCGGGGTATTTTCACCAGCGTCAGCGAATTGAAGTCTGCAATTAAGAAGTACATCAAGGTTCACAATGAGAAACTGGCCAAGTCATTTCGGTGGCACAAAAGCGCCGAATCCATTATGACATCGGTGGGTCAAAACAGATGGCCATTGACAGCACGGAACACTAGGCAGCTGCCCGCAGCGTTAATGGTGGCCCAGAGGATGCTCCATCTCCATTCATTGGCTACCTTTATTACGGGACATTGCTATCAATGTCCCGGTCTGCATCGCACCGATAGGATGATAACAGGTTCCGTCAAAGTGATCGTCCGATCAGCTCCTTCATGATCTCGTTGGTGCCACCGTAGATTTTTTGCACCCGCGCAGCGGCGTACATCTGCGCGATGGGGTACTCCATCAGATAGCCATAGCCGCCGAACACTTGCAGACAGCGGTCGATAATGGCGACCTGCTTGTCGGTACCGAGCAACTTAGCCATTGAAGCGGTGGCAGGGTCGAGCTCACCGTCCATGTAGCGCTGGACGCAGTGATCCATAAAGGTTTTCGCGGCCAACACCTCGGTCTTGCACTCGGCAAGCACGAAGCGCGTATTCTGGAAATCCAGGATTGGCTTGCCAAACGCCGTCCGTACCTTGGCATACTTGATCGCCTCCAAGACTGCGGCTTCGGCCATCGCGACACCGGCAATCCCGATAATCAAGCGCTCACGGGGTAGCTGCTCCATCAGCTGGAAGAAGCCCTGGCCTTCTTCGCCACCGAGCAAATTCTCCGCGGGTACGCGCATGTCGATGAAGGTAAGCTCGCGCGTGTCCTGGCCGTGCTGCCCAACCTTCTGCAGCACCCGTCCGCGCTCATAGCCCTCGACCTTGTCCACCTCGACCACGAATAATGAAATACCACGGGCGCCTTCTAACTTGTCAGTCTTGGCTACCACAATCATCAGGTCAGCGTGGGTGGCGTTCGAGATGAACGTCTTTGACCCATTGATCACGTAGTGATCACCGTCGCGGATCGCGGTCGTACGCACTGCCTGAAGATCCGATCCCGTGCCGGGCTCGGTCATAGCGATGCCAATCACCTTCTCACCATTCGCCATTGCCGGAATCCAGCGTTGCTTCTGCGCCTCTGTTGCATAAGCCGCTACGTAATGGGCGACGATGGTCGAGTGTACGCTGAATCCGAACGCAGTGTCTCGGGCCAACGCCAGCTCCTCTTGGACCACGGCCTCGTGGCCGAAGTTGCCACCACCACCACCGTACTCATCGGGCAAGCTAGTACACAACAAACCAGCAGCGCCGCTTTTGTTCCATAACTCACGGTCAACCTGGTGCTGCTCAGCCCATCGCTCCTGGTTAGGCGTGACTTCGCGGGCGAAGAACTTGGCCGCTTGGTCGCGCAGCAACGTGTGGTCCTCGGCCTCCCAAGGTGCCTTATAATCGGGAAACAATTCGCTCATGGTGTTTATTTTCCTGTGTAGTGAGGTGCACGCTTCGCCAGAAAGGCGGCCTGACCCTCGTGGCTGTCGGCTGAGTGGATTGCCAAATGAAAGTTCTGCTTTTCATACTTGAGTCCTTGGCTGAGTGATGTCTCAAAGGCCTGCAACGCCGCGTCTTTTGCTAGCGCTACGGCCAGCGGCGAATTGGCGGCAATATGTCCAGCCATTGTTAGAGCTTGGTCAAGAGCCTCACCCTCTGGGACCACGCGGGCGACGATGCCGTCGGCGCATGCGTCAGCCGCACTGATGAAATTGCCAGTCAGCAGCATGGTCATTGCCTTGGCTTTTCCTACCGCACTTACCAAACGCTGCGTGGCGCCGCCGCCGGGGATGACGCCGAGTTTCACCTCGGGCACCCCAAATTTCGCGGTTTCAGCTGCGATGACGATGTCACAGGCAAGGGCAAGCTCACAGCCCCCGCCCAAGGCCAGTCCCTCTATAGCCGCGATAACGGGCTTGGGAAAGCCTGCCAAGTCATCCCAGAACGTACCACCAAGGGCTTTGTGTGGGCCGATCAGCGCATCTTCACGAATACGGTCAAAGGCAGTGATGTCGGCCCCCGAGCAGAAGTTCCCGGCGGCACCGTGGATCACCACGGCACGCACACTGTCGTCGTACTGAAAAGTCACCAGCGCCTGTCCCAGTGCGCTTAAAACTTCTTCGTTAAGTGCATTGCGGGCTTCTGGCCGATTGAGTTCGAGGATAACGATGGATTCGTTGCGGCGGATATTTAAAATAGCCATCAGATGTCCTTATAAATATCTTTATATGTGGCGCGGATCGACTTCTTGTCGAGCTTGCCGACGCTGGTGCGGGGCAACGTTTCGAGAAACAAGGCAGTATCTGGCAGCTGCCACTTGGCGAAACTGGGTTTTAGAACTTCGTGGATCTCGTCCAGCGGCAACTCGGTGCCGTCGTCGGTAACCAACAGGGCGACAGGGCGCTCCTGCCACTTGGGATGTTCAATGCCAACAACTGCAGCATCGCGGATGCGTGGGTGTGCGATCAGCGCATTTTCCATGTCGATTGTCAATGGCCATTTATTTTGACCCACCTTTGGCCAATAAAATTGACCCACCTT
>NZ_JAVVLT010000086.1:0-2295 GCF_036224885.1 Marinobacter sp. OP 3.4 | reverse complement strand
ACCAGCGCCGATGGTAGTGTGGCGTTGCCCATGCGAGAGTAGGTCATCGTCAGGCGCCCAATACAGAACCCCAGTACCCCAAGGTGCTGGGGTTTTTTATTGTGCGCCAGGCATGGCGCGTAGCGCCTTGACGGCGCTGTTCCGGTGCAGGTGGTGCTGGCCGGATGACTTGGGGGTGCAAGTCCCCTGTGGGCCCGGCAAGGGGAACCACTAGCCGGACGGCAAGGGTGTCCACTGCGAGGTGGAATCTGAAGGAAGCCGCAGGCAAAGCACTGGCCTGACGAACAGGAATCGCATATGAGGCGGTCACACCGGGTAAGGCGTCAATTATCGTCAAAGCCCAGTACTTGCACGGAAGGTGTGGACGTACATGCGGCGGGCATAAGTGTGAAGGTCACGCGTCTTACCCTGGGAAGTCTGGTTTCCTGCCACTGTGCTACTCACCTCGCGAGGGGTGGGGATGGGGAGCCAGAACTCAGCCGAGGTCATAGTAGGTGCGTCACCGCGTACTGAAGGACCGAACATGGTTGGCCGCTAGTAGACGATGAGTTCTCGTGTTGTGCTAAAGAAGACAGAAGGGACCCGGATGGGTCAGGGCATTCAGGAAGGGGCCGGGCGGAACCCGGCAGGTACTGAAGTCCGTGTCGAGGCCGATGCGGTGACTCACCCGTGGACGAACGCGGAGCCGAACGCGTTGATGGAGCGGGTGCTTGAGCGCCCGAACCTGATGCGTGCGTATCAGCGGGTGATATCCAACAAGGGTGCCGCTGGTATCGATCAGATGCCGGTCACAGCTCTGAAGGGCCACCTGCAACAGCACTGGCCAACGCTGCGCGAGCGGCTGTTGGCCGGAGACTACCATCCTCAGCCGGTACGCCGGGTCAGTATCCCCAAGCCGCAAGGCGGCGAACGGATACTGGGCATCCCGACGGTTCAGGATCGCTTGATCCAACAAGCGCTTCACCAGGTGCTGAGCCCGATGCTGGAGCCGACCTTCTCGGATCACAGCTACGGGTTCCGCCCCGGCCGAAGTGCCCAGCAGGCGATCAAGGCGATGCAACAGCACATCAACGACGGCCACCGCTGGGTGGTCGATCTGGATCTGGCCCAGTTCTTTGACCGGGTCAACCACGATGTGCTGATGGGCCTGCTGGCCCGTCGCATCACCGACCGGCGGGTCCTTGCCCTGACCAGACGTTACCTGCAAGCCGGTATGCTTGAAGGTGGACTGGTCAGCCCGAGACGGGAAGGCGCACCGCAAGGTGGCCCCCTGTCCCCCTTGCTCTCCAATGTGCTCCTGACCGAGCTGGACCGGGAACTGGAGCGCCGGGGCCACCGGTTCTGCCGATACGCGGACGACTGCAATATCTACGTTCGTAGCCGCCGATCCGGTGAACGGGTCATGGCCAGTGTCACCCACTTCCTGGAAAGGCACCTGCGACTGAAAGTGAACCCAGCCAAGAGTGCTGTGGATCGCCCCTGGCGTCGGACCTTCCTGGGGTACAGCGTGACCTGGCACAAACAGGTCCGGCTGAGGATTGCACCGAAAAGCCTGAAGGCTGTTATGGCCAAGCTGCGGCCACTGCTCAAGCGATCTCGCGGACAGTCGCTGACGACGACTATCCAGAATCTGAACCCGGTACTAAGAGGCTGGGCGAACTACTACCGCCTGACCGCTTCGAAACGTCCGGTGGAAGCGCTGGATGGCTGGATACGGCGACGCCTGCGACTGATCCTGTGGCAGCAATGGAAACGGGCCCGTACGAGAGCTCGCAATCTGATGCGCCTGGGCCTGACTGAGCCGAGAGCCTGGAAGAGTGCAACGAACGGGCGCGGCCCCTGGTGGAACAGCGGCGCATCCCATATGCACGCCGCCCTCCCCAAAAAGGTGTTCGACCGTCTGTCTCTGGTAAGCTTGTTGGATACGATGAACCGGCTCCAGAGCCAACCATGAACCGCCGTGGTACGGAACCGTATGCCCGGTGGTGTGAGAGGACGGGGGAGGTAACTCCCCCTCCTACTCGATGGCCGGTTAACACGAGAGGGACCTACGTGGTGTGCACGCCCGGTGGCGAAGCCAGCCGGAGCATCGCTCCGGCAGGGTGGGCACGGGCACCCCGTCTCGGGGTGCCCAGGGTCATCGTCGCCGCGCAACGCGCGGCCGTTTTCGTCCGGCACCATTGCCTGAACCCAAAACCCCGACAGCAATGCTGCCGGGGTTTTTTTATGGGATTAAGAGTCTGACGATGACCTACGATAGTGTCCGTCCCGGTGCCGCAGGCAGAGCGAGCACCG